>NZ_DIJR01000007.1:83696-90002 GCF_002421245.1 Sphingobacterium sp. UBA5639 | reverse complement strand
GAAATTTTACACTTTTTCTTAAAAGAGATCGCTCGTTTTCTGAGATTTTGGATCTCATAAAAAGATCAGGCAATTTGAACATCACGTTAAAAGGTCATGAATTAATTTTTTAAAAAAATTTTTTAGGGTAATCGCGTTTGGGAGACTCTTTATTGTAAGAATGGGAATAATGCCCCTTTTACAATAAAGCCTAAAAATATGAATAAAAAATTTCACCTGAGAAAAAACAAATTTTGGTTTGTTCGGGACCAATCTGCTTTAACTTTTCTAAAGCGATCGTCAAGAATAGGTACTATCCTTGGTTTAATAGCTCTCCAAAGCCTTCCCTTAGCCAAGGCACAAGAATTAAACCTCAATCTAAAAAATGCAACCTTATCAGAGGTCCTAAAAGAGATACGTAAACAAACGGGATATCAGATTATTTATGATTCGGATATTTTGCAAAACAAAAAATTAATCTCTTATTCTGGTTCCAAATTGGATTTGAGGTTAGTGTTGAAAAAAGCGCTCACGGAGCAGGATCTAGATTTTGTGATTGAAGGTAAAACTATTATTGTTAAACCACAGGAAAGGAATAGTTTCAAAAATATCCCAAATCAAAAATTAGAAAAGATAGAGATTAAAGGTACAGTTTTGAATGCATCGGGAAAACCAATTGCGGGTGTGACTGTGACAGAAAGAGGTACCTCAAATACTGTATTGACAGCAGAAGACGGAACATTTACTTTAAAAGTAGCAAATGAAAAATCTATTTTGGATTTTTCCTATGTGGGGTATGCTTCTTTAAGTGAAAACGCTAGTCGCAACCCAATGCTGTTGACAATGGCCAGTCAGGATAGAGCCTTGGAAGAAGTTGTCGTAGTGGGGTACGGAACTCAAAAGAAGGCAAATTTGACTGGTGCGGTTTCTTCCCTTGATGGTAAAGAGTTAGAGTCAAGACCTGTGCAGAATGTTGGACAGGCGCTGCAGGGCATGATTCCTGGGTTGAATTTACAGACAACTGGATTGGGCGGCGAGCTAAATCAAAATCTAAGCGTCAATATCCGTGGTGCGGGGACGATAGGCGTAGGGTCGAGTTCATCAGTTTTGGTTTTAATTGATGGGATGGAAGGTAATATGAATGCGCTGAATCCTCAGGATATTGAAAATATCACCGTGCTTAAAGATGCAGCAGCTTCTGCTATTTACGGCTCCAGGGCACCTTTTGGAGTTATCCTCATTACAACAAAATCTGGAAAATCGGGGAAGATAACAGCAAATTATAACAATAATATAAGACTGGGCAAGCCAAGAGGGCTACCAACGATGTTAGATTCCAAAACATTTGCTTACTATTTTAATGAAGTCGCAGCAAACGATGGTGAGGGTGCAAAATTTTCGCAGGAGGTATTGGAACGGATTGACGCTTATCAGAAAGGAGAAATAGAAACGACAACTACCCCAAATGCTAGTGACAGATTTCAATACTATACGGGATCTAATGGGAATACAAACTGGTTTAAAGAGTTTTATAGGGACTTTACAACTTCCCATGAACATACGCTCAGTTTGAATGGCGGTACTGAAAAGCTAAATTTTTATAGTTCTGCAAATTACATGGATCAAAATGGTTTGAACAGATTTGCCAATGATAATTTTCAACGATATTCGATAGCTACGAAAATCAATGCAAAGATTAGCGATAAGGTGGACCTCATGTACAATACGCGTTTTGTACGTGAAGACTACGAAAAAGCAAGCCATATGAATGATTTATATTATCATAATATAGCGAGAAGATGGCCTACGATACCTTTGTACGACCCAAATGGAAATTATTCCGAACCAAGTGAAATATTGCAGCTGCAGCAAGGAGGACGTTCAAAATTTCAGAAAGATTTTCTTTATCAGCAGCTACAATTACATTATCAGCCAATCAAAAACTGGAATATAACAGGAAATGTCAATTACCGCATTACGACTCAAAATGACCATGCCGAAATTTTGAAAGCTTATTCAAATGATGCAAAAGGAAACCCGTTTCTCCTTGCAGTAGGATACAATGCTGCGGGGTATACCAATGTGTCTGAATACAATCGCAAAGACGAATATTTCAGTACAAATTTCTTTTCAGATTATTCCTTTGACCTCAACGATGATCATCATTTCAAAATTTTGGCTGGTTTCAATTCAGAGCTCAATAAGTATAGAGATCTCAATGGAAGCATGAGCGATCTGATCACAGATAATATACCGACATTGAATACTGCCACCACCAATCCAAGGGCTTCTGGGGGCTATCAACATTGGGCTACCGCTGGTTTTTTTGGACGATTAAACTATAGCTACAAAGATAGGTATCTTTTTGAGGCTAACGGACGATACGACGGCTCTTCACGTTTTCCAAGAGATTTGCGCTGGAATCTCTTCCCCTCAGTTTCCGCTGGATGGAATGTAGCAAATGAGTCATTTTGGCCTATTAAGGAGCATGTTTCCATGTTTAAGTTACGTGGTTCCTATGGCGAGTTGGGAAACCAATATACGGACAATTGGTATCCTTTTTATGCAACAATGCCAGTAAGTATAGCTAATGGTACCTGGCTTTTGAATGGACAAAAAACAAATACAGCCAGTGCACCTGGGCTTATTGCCTCAACTTTGACCTGGGAGCGTGTATCAAGCTGGAATGTGGGGTTGGATCTGCGGGCACTTTCCAATCGTTTAGGTTTATCTCTTGAAGTCTATCGTCGGAATACATTCGATATGATAGGACCAGCACCAGAACTTCCCGCTATTTTGGGTACAGCTGTGCCGCGATTAAACAATGCCGAGATGAACTCCAGAGGCTTTGAAATTGAGTTAAATTGGAAAGATCATATCGGTAAATTGAATTATAGCGCGCGAGCTGTCCTTTCCGACGACCGTCAGACAGTCACCAAATATCCTAATCCTACAGGTACGTTGAGTACCTGGTACGATGGCCGCAAGAATGGGGAGATCTGGGGATATCAAACTTTAGGAATAGCACAGAGCGCAGAAGAAATGGCTGCACACCTCGCTAATGCCAAACAGTCTTTCGGGACAAACTGGCAAGCTGGGGATATTATGTATGCTGATCTCAACGGGGACGGTCAGGTTAATAATGGAGCCAATACGTTGGCGAACCCAGGGGATCTGGCAATTATAGGAAATTCGGCCCCACGCTATCGTTATAGTTTTGATTTAAATTTCAATTATAGTGGATTCGATTTAGGGATTTTCTTGCAAGGTGTTGGAAAACGCGATTATATGCCCAATGGCCCATATTTTTGGGGGGCGAATGGCGGGATGTGGCAGTCTGCTGGATTTGTTGAGAATATGAACTTCTACCGCGATGAGAATTCCACGATGGTACAGAACGGTGTTTTAGGTGTTAATAAAGATTCCTATTTACCAAGACCTTATTTTAACACCTCAAAAAATCAGCAAACACAAACTAAATATTTGCAGAGCGCCGCTTATTTACGTTTAAAGAATGCTCAATTTGGATATACGTTTTCTCCACAGCTATTGGCCAAGATAGGATTTACCAAAATTCGTATTTATGCATCAGGTGAGAATTTGTTGACTTTTACCAAAATGGCTAAGGTTTTTGATCCGGAAACCGTTGGACTAGGAGGATGGAACGATGGAAAAACATATCCATTTTCGACGACTTATTCTTTTGGCCTTAACTTGAATTTTTAATTAGATATATATGAAAACGACATATTATTTTTCTACAATTTCTTGGTTGTTATCGATGACCGTGCTGTTCACTTTGCATTCCTGTAACAAGTATCTGGACAGGGAACCCTTATCCAATGTAACGCCGCAGGAATATTTAAATACCGAAGCTGATTTAGCCGCATATACGGTTGGACGTTATGCCTTTCCATCCCATTCTGGCTGGGGGCTTGGCACATTTGCCAACGATAACGGTACCGATAACCAGGTGACTTCAAGTTATTCGACTCGTTGGGTTCCGGGAGAATGGCGTGTGCCGAGTTCGGGCGGCGAATGGGATTTTGCTCAGATTAGACAGTTGAACTATTTTCTCGAACAGGTACTTCCAAAATGGAAGAGCGGTAAGTTAACAGGAAATTCAGCAAATATAACTCATTATGTGGGTGAAGCGTATTTTTTGAGAGCGTATGAATATTTTAATAAAGTACAGGCGCTGGGTGATTTTCCGATTGTTAAAAATACACTCAAAGATAATATGGAGGAGCTGACGGCTACTTCCATTCGACAACCTAGAAATATGGTGGTTAGATTTATTCTTTCTGATTTGGATTCGGCAATTACGTTGTTGAACGATGTAGCCCCTGACGGAAAAAACCGTATTTCAAAAAAGGCCGCTTTACTTTTTAAATCTCGTGTAGGGTTATTTGAAGGCTCTTGGCTAAAATACCACAAAGGAACTGCTTTCGTCCCTGGCGGAACTGGCTGGCCGGGCGCAAAATCGCACCCAAATTTTTCGATCAATATCGATAATGAGATCAATTATTTCTTAGAACAGTCGATGACTGCAGCTGCTCAGGTAGCCGATGCAGTCGAACTTGTCGGAAATACAAAGGATGATGGTTATAATTCATCTTCGAACCCCTATTTCAAAATGTTTGGCGACGAGAATCTAAATGGTTACAGCGAAGTACTTTTATGGCGGAGTTATTCAATGCCTTTAGGAATTACGCATGCTGTAAATCACTACATGAACCGTAATGGCGGAAATTCTGGATATTCAAGAGGCCTTGTGGAAAATTTTACGATGAAAAACGGACTGCCTATTTATGTTTCGAACTCCGGTTATGCAGGCGACGATTCCATCAGCCTCGTCAAAAAAAATCGGGATAATCGCTTACAGCTCTTTATGAAAGCACCTGGTGAATTGAGTTATACCAACCAGATTTCTTCGACAGGTGCTGTACAGACAGAGCCGAGACCCGATATTATTGGCTTGGCAGAGACACGGTACGTGACAGGTTACGCTTTGAAAAAAGGAATGAGTTATCTTTTTGCCCAAGCTGAGGGACAGACTGGTACCACAGGCTCAATTATATTTCGTGCTGTTGAGGCTTATTTAAACTATATTGAAGCAAGTTATCTTGCAAAGGGAATGATCGATGCAAAAGCGAATAGTTACTGGACAAAAATCAGAGAAAGAGCAGGTGTAAATACAGATTTTATGGCAACCGTAAATGCGACAGACATGCAAAAGGAAGCTCAAGGTGATTTTGCAGCATATTCTGCTGGGCAGTTACTATCCGACAAACTTCTTTATAATATTAGAAGGGAGCGCCGTTTAGAACTAGTTGCTGAGGGATTTAGATTTAATGATCTTAGGCGTTGGCGGGCGTTGGATCAATTGGCAAGCAATCCATACATTATTGAAGGGATGAGACTGTGGGGGCCTATGCAAGACTGGTACAAAGATAAAGGTGTATCGACTTTAATCGTACCCGGCACAGCAGGAAAAACCGCAAATGTGTCCTCACCACAGGAAAGTCAATATTTAAGACCCTATCGGATTAATCTTTCGGCTAACAATCTTGTTCTAAAAGGCTATAGCTGGACCAGTGCCCACTATTTGTCTCCTATAGCCATAAGTCATTTGAGCATAACTTCAACAGATGGTAGCCCAGCTGGTTCAATTATTTATCAAAATCCGAATTGGCCTTTAGTTGCCAATCAGGGAGCCAATCAATAATTGGTCGGAACCTTTACGAAAACTTTGAAGATAAGATAGTTCGGAGATTATTCCGGCTATCTTATTTTTGTCAGATAAATATCAAATGAAGAAAATTAATACAATTACATTACTGTTATTGGCAGCGGTTTTTCATGCTTCGGCTCAAAATATGATTGCATTACAACCCGGAGAATCAGAATCTGCTATTGTAACCAAAGCTGCCAACGTGATACCGACCCAAAGACAGCTTGATTGGCAAAAGCTGGAAGTGACCGGATTTCTCCATTTTGGGATCAATACCTTCACAAATAAGGAATGGGGTGAAGGGAAAGACGATCCAAAATTATTTAATCCGACGCAATTAGATGCAGAACAATGGGTTAGGACAGCAAAGGAAGGTGGAATCAAACTTTTGATTCTTACGGCGAAGCATCACGATGGCTTCTGCCTCTGGCAAACGAATACAACAGACTATTCGGTTAAAAATTCTCCTTACAAAAAGGGAAAAGGAGATATTTTTGGCGAACTTGCTGCGGCCTGTAAAAAATACGATATGAAGTTGGGGGTATATCTTTCCCCTTGGGATCGACATGAAGCTTCTTATGGGTCAGAAGCTT
>NZ_DIJR01000007.1:57856-83442 GCF_002421245.1 Sphingobacterium sp. UBA5639 | reverse complement strand
ATATTCCACCAACAACTGCAGGTTTGATTCATTCGGTAGATGCTGCAAATTTAAAAAAGTGGAATGACTGGCGCACAGCATTGTTTTCGAAAAATCTTTTAAGCAAAGCTAAACTCCATACTGCAGGCCTCGTTTTAAAAAAATGGAAAAAAATGCCATTTTGGACGACGAAAGATGAAAAAAACAGCATAGCAACTTTTGAATATACCCTACCTAAAGCAACCGCGTTCAACGTTCTTTCCTTACAGGAAACCATCGCTTTAGGGCAACGTGTCGAGCGATTTAATTTGGAGATCTGGCAAGATGGAGTCTGGAGAGAAGTGTCGAAAGGAACTACTATCGGTAACAAACGTTTATTGACTTTTCCGACAGTTAGTGCCCAGAGATTAAGAATCAACATTTTACAATCTCGCCTAAACCCGCAAATAGAACAGCTGGGACTCTATTTCAATGAAAAAGGAGCATTTGAATAGCACATTATGATTTCAGCTTTAATTCCAATCACAAAAGATCTGAATAATTTTATTATGTTATACATAAGTTGTATTTTCGGATCTTCAATTTGTTTTTATGAACAAACTCAACCTTAAAATGCTATAGATGCAAAAAGAATCTAAATCTTATTTATCCATTTTTTCAACCCGAGGACTGAAATTTATACTATGTGCAATAATATCTATTGGACCAAATACTTTATTTGCTCAGGAACGAATAGTAACCATGCTCGAGGATGGATGGAAATTTACAAAACATGATCAGCCAAACTTCGCTGATATCGGATTGATTACAAGCGAATGGCAGACTGTTCGTGTTCCGCATGATTGGGCAATTTATGGCCCATTTAGTGCCAACAATGATAAGCAGCATATGGCTATTGCTCAAGATGGACAAAAGGAAGCATTGGAACATGCAGGTCGGACTGGTGGACTTCCGTTTGTAGGCGTTGGCTGGTATCGTAAAGAATTTGAATTGCCACAAAACGTTCAAAATAAGCGCACGGTTTTACAGTTTGATGGTGCTATGAGCAATGCTGTCGTTTTTGTGAATGGGAAAAAGGTCGGCAATTGGCCTTATGGCTATAATAGTTTTTATTTTGACGTTTCCGAGTATGTGAGTCCGGGTCAAAATTTGGTCGCGGTAAGATTAGAAAATAAGTCTGAGTCATCCCGCTGGTACCCTGGCGCAGGATTGTATCGAAATGTTCGATTGGAGATCACTGAAAAAACAAGTATTGCACATTGGGGCACCTATATTACGACGCCTGAGATCACAAAGGATTTCGCTCGAATTCAGGTTCGGACTGATTTAGCCGGTATAGATCTGTCGAAAGATTCTCTTTCCTTAGAAACTATTCTTATCGATAGCCATGGACGCATCGTGGCGAAGAAGAATGATCAGATAGGCAACTACCAGATCCAGCAGATGCAACAGGAATTGTTCGTTGAGAAACCACAATTGTGGGAATTGCAATCCCCCAATTTATATAAGGCTGTCAGCAAGCTCTATCAGAACGGCAAATTAATCGATAAATATCAAACCGTATTTGGAATCAGAAGCATTGCTATGGTACCCAATAAAGGGTTTTATTTGAATGGAAAGCTGACCGTATTTAAAGGAGTGTGTTTGCATCATGATTTGGGGCCTTTGGGAGCAGCTGTGAATGATGCCGCTATTAGGCGGCAGTTACGAATAATGAAAGATATGGGCGTTAATGCCATTCGCACTTCCCATAATATGCCGGCTCCGGAGCTGGTGCAAGCCTGTGACGAAATGGGTATTATGCTAATGGCGGAAAGTTTTGATGAATGGAAAATTCCCAAAATGAAGAATGGGTACAATCAATATTTTAACGATTGGGCCGAAAAAGATCTTGTAAATCTGATACGGCATTACCGCAATAATCCAAGCGTTGTGATGTGGTGTATTGGAAATGAAGTACCCGAACAAGGAAGTCCTGATGGATCTAAGGTCGCGCGGTATCTGCAAGATATTTGCCATCGTGAGGATCCATCTCGCCCCGTTACCCAGGGGATGGACAACCCTGATGCGGTTATAAATAGTAGCTTTGCCTCAACGATGGATGTTGCAGGCTTTAATTATCGTCCATTTAAATACCCCCAAGCCTATAAAAAGTTACAACAGCAGTTAATTCTTGGTACTGAAACTGCGTCTACTTTGAGTTCTAGAGGTGTTTATAAATTTCCCGTTGAACGAAAATCGATGGCAAAATATGACGACCATCAGGCTTCGAGTTATGATGTAGAGCATTGTTCCTGGTCGGATTTGCCTGAAGATAACTTTATTCAGCATGACGATCTACCTTACGCAATAGGTGAATTTGTCTGGACAGGGTTCGATTATTTGGGCGAACCGACACCCTACTATACAGATTGGCCAAGTCATAGTTCTTTGTTCGGTATTGTAGATCTTGCCGGTATCCCTAAAGATCGATATTATCTTTATCGTAGCCATTGGAACCAGGAATTGCATACACTTCATATTCTTCCTCATTGGAACTGGAAGGGACGCGAAGGACAGAAAACGCCAATTTTTGTCTATACAGATTACCCTGCAGCGGAAATTTTTATCAATGGAAAAAGTCAAGGAGTAAAAAAGAAAGATTTTGATGTTACCTTGGTAAATTCTAACGATAAAAAGGCACAAAATGATTTTATGCGTCAAAAGCGCTATCGCTTGATGTGGATGGATACTAAATACGAACCGGGTACGGTTACGGTAGTTGCCTATGATTCTTTAGGAAATATAGCTGCAAGAGATAGTGTAAAGACGGCAGGTAAGTTATATACTGTACGTTTAGACGTTGATCGGAAACAATTGAAAGCAAATGGAAAAGATATTGCTTTTATCACAGCTACGCTGGTTGATAAACAGGGGAATATAGTGACAGGCGAAGACCGAGAATTAAAATTAAAGGTAAAAGGTCAGGGGGCATTTAAGGCTGTGGCGAATGGAGATCCAACAAGTTTGGAATCATTTCAGAAGCCTTTCATGAAGTGCTTTAATGGTCAATTGGTTTTTCTTGTTGAAAGCAGAGACTCTGTTGGGGAAATTATAGCAGAAGTAGAAGGAAAAGGATTGAAGAAAGCAAGCGTCAAATTAACGGTGAAGTAAAAGATATGTTTCATCCTATAATGCTGTACAATCAGATAATATAGGTGTGTGTATAGATGGAATTTGCTTGTGGGGCACGATAATCTCATAAAGGTCTATTAAATATTGTAGAGAATTATTTGGCCTAATTAATGCATCAATTAATTATGTTTAAAAAAATGCTTTTGATACAACCTTTTTAATATCTTTGGTGAGTAACTTCATTTTATGAAAAGAGCTATTTTTTACTATTGTGCTCAGCTATTTTTCTTAATTCTAATTTTATTAATTGGAGGATGTTCCAAGAAGGAGAATATTGCGAGCAAAACCGATGAATATATTGATCAGGCAGAAATATTAAATCCTTTGAATCTTGTTGTAAGTGCTGCAAACAAAGATTTAATAGAGTTATCTTGGGATAAGGTGAACAGTTCGCATTTTAAGCCAGTATCCTATGCGATATATGTCGATAATAAGCTTGTAGCGAAGGATCTTAGTATAACAAAATACAGCTTAATTAATTTGCTTGGCGATACAAATTATAAGATCCGTGTAATTGCGAGTTCCCAAACGGGAATAACACAAGAACAAAGCATAGATGCAAGAACTGTTGGAGGCAGCACAACTAACGGAAGTACTTATGTTGAATACAAAATTCATACGCAATCACGTATAACGGGCAATAATAGCATCCGTCTTCTGGAAGATGGTGGACATTTAATCTGTACATTTTTGCAGCATGAGGGGGGAGAAACAAATTTTAAACTGATTGTATATCGTACAAATAATAAAGGCCAGATTATATGGTATCGCTTGATCCAGGATCTAAATTATTATGATTTACCACCACATGTAGTGTTGCCTTCTAAGCAAGATGAAGCTTTCATTATTGTTAAACACGATATTTATGTCATTGATCAGACGAATGGTAAACTGAAACTGGAGAAGCCCGTTTCGATAGATTTGTCTCCGAATGATTACGTTTCATCAGTTCAGTTTGACGCGTCACATAACATGATCATGGGTACAGGTGGGGGAGAGCTGTTAAAGGTTACTACCAGCGACTTTAAAGTTGTTTGGAAACGTAAAAATAGCTCCGTTGGCATTTCTTCAATTCAGTTAGACAATGCGCAACAGATCTATTATAGTTTGCTTGATTCTGAAGCAACAAAAATTAAGGTGCAAAAAACAGATCGGGACGGTAATGTGCTGGCTACTTTTGAGTTTGATGGAAAGCTTCCTGGCGATTACGAACGTCAATACCATATGCCTATTTTACTGAAAGATAAAAATGATATTTTTTATCTCTGGGGTTTTGACTTCTATTCCTATTCGTTAAGGTATGTCAAATTTGATAAGAATGGCAATGTCAAGGCAAAATTGGGTGAGTACGTCAATTTAAAGCCAGCAGGAGCTTTTTTTGATAATGATAACAATATTGTGGTCTATGGACAGCAAGAAGGTGGTGGAATATCCACTTATGGTACTATAAATAAGTATGACAGTGATCTGAAGCTCTTATCGACTTTACAATATCCTAATTTGGAGATGCATATGTTTAAAAATATGACCCAGAATGTCGATAATTCATACAACCTGTTTTTCTATTATATACAAACCTGGTCCTATGAAAATTTGAATTTCATTTATATTAAAACAAAATCAAATGGGCAACTTTAACAAATACCTTTGTCTACTGGGGCTTGTTTTTCTTATGTCGGCCTGTAAAACTGAAAAAAATGAGGTTTTTCCAAGGATTATTAATGAGGCCATCACTAGTGTCCGGGATAAAGAAATTTCAATGACCTATCAGATTTCCAGTCTAGGATATACAAAATCGGGCGTCAGGTACTATAAAAAAGATAATCCCAGTCAAGGAAAAAGTGTTGAAGCTGTTCGTGAAGGCGATATGTTTCGACTCACATTGAATGAACTGGATTCCGAATCTACTTATATTTTGGTGCCTTACATCGAGTATAATGGCAACACAATAGAATCTGAGCGTAAAACTGAAATAACCACAACTGCTCCATTCCCAGAAGATTTTACGCTCTTTTGGCCAAATACAGAGGCAGAGTATGATGAAAGGGGCCAGTTTAGGACTGTGGTTGAAGGGAAGAATCTTAATAATATTAATCTGAGAGATATTAAATTTCTATTTGGAATGGACACGCTTCACATGAACTATCCCATTGCAACGAAAAATGGAACCTATCAGATCAGTCTAACGGGTTATTATCCGTATCGAGACGGAAATTATATGTTGCGCGTGATTTATAAAGAGAAAGAGATCATTGGTCAGGCTATTGATTTTATTTATAAGGGAAATACATTGGCCATAGGACTGAAAAAGACGAACTGGAGAACTAATTATCCTTCGATCTGCAATGACCAAATCTATTATTTTTGGAACAATTCTGTTTCACATTTTGATCCTGAAACGAGCCGGTTGCAGAATATTGCTCATATTCCCGATACGATGGGGGTTATTCCGCCAAAGTCCGTATCCATTGGAAATCGAATATTTTTTCTTGCACTTCCAGTTAGCCATATTTTGCCTTCGCTAGAGCCGGACCTTTTCAATGGTTATGAGTTGTTTTGTCAAGCTTTTGACATTGAAAAACGCGAATTTTCAAAGTACTATTTTAGCCGGCCCCAACTTAAAGAATCGCACGGTTATAGTAATCATAGTATCTTTGTGCACAATAATGCGGTCTACCAAACGTATACACTTACAGTGAATTCTCGTGGAATAAAGAATATTGTCGCCAAATATAACCCGACAAAAGATAAATTTGAGGAGATCGCCACTTTCGATACTAATTTTTCCAGTGAATGCTTTGTCTCAGTTAAAGGCAGATTATATGCACTTGGAGTTTCAAATGTATTTGACCAAGGTTTCAATATCGGGTATACCTTAACGATATATGCTGTTGACGCGAACACATTTAAACTTACAGAATTATATCGTGTCGGAACAACAAATCAAACCTATCCTTATGCGCCAGTAGGTGCCATAAATTTTAATGGTGATATATTACTGGCATTGGACGTCAATAATTTTATGATGTACAACATAGTAAAAAACACGCTAAGTCCTATCTATTTAAGTATTAATGGAAATCATATGTATTTTGGCGGAATGTTCACTTATAAAGACAAGTATTACCTCAATGCTGATATTAACTTTTTAGAAGGCTCAATTTATGAAATGTCTATCCAATAACAACTGTATATGCTGGTTTATAGGAGTTTTATTAGTCCTTATGAGCTCCTGCAAAAAGGAAACCGTATATAACGAAATAGATGCTTTTGCAGATATTCAAAATAAAGTTACTTTAGATAAAGGCCAGTACATACTGTCTTTTACACTTGCTTCGTATCCATATAGTAAAGTTGAAGTATATGTACACGATGATCTTGCTGTTATGTACAAACAGACCGGAGGAAAAATCTACAATGCCGTGAGTCAAAATAACAATAAGTATAGTGTGTTCTTTTCCCCTTTAGAAAAATCGAAAAAATACTATTATCAACTGATTGTTAACGACAGCAACGGGAATTCAGTACGTTCAGCAATATTTAATTTTACAACTCAACCTTAATATCCATGTATAATAAGTCTACATTATTTTGGTGTTCATTTCTTTGTGTTTTTTTTGAAAGCTTTTTATTTGTAGCCTGTTCAAAGAAGGAATACCAGGATGTACTGAAAACAGTATATGAACCTAAGGCCGAGCCCACTGAACTATATGACGAATTCACCGTCCAGCTAAAGGGTAGCGCCTTACAAAAAGGGGAAACAGGTACATGGAGTATAACAAAAGGAACTGTAGTGGAAGATTATGTGAAAATCGACGACCCTAATAACCCTAATTCGTTTTTTAGGGGAGTGCCTGGAGAGGAATATATCCTTACCTGGACGGTAAAAGGTAGCGGTAATAGTAATACGGCCACAGTCGATGTTAAAATACCCGAGTTACATATCGATATTAAAGAAAACACACCTTCATCCTTTAAGACGATACTTCACTTTGCCGTGGATCCGAAATATAAAGGTAAATGGTCTTTCGATAAAGCTTATGGTCATCTACATAGCACATACCACGATGGTTGGGCCAGACCGGTAGAAGAAAATCCAACCATTGAATTGCATGGTTATTCCAATACCAGCTATCAAGTTACCTATACGATGACTTATGCTGGGAAAAATTATCAGTTTACCAAAAAGGTATAGACTGGCGAATATCAAGAAGACGAGGCATTAAATGAATTGCAAATGGGGCGCGGTGGGCGTGTTGTTGAAGATAAGGATGGACATATTATTGAAATGAATATGCAGGCTTCAGGTATAGCACATCGTTTTAATGACCCGGGCTCTTTTCCTGCGCTTAAGGCATTTAAATATCTAAGGAAGCTTATTTTAGGTGGATCTTCATTGAAAGATGTTCCGACTATTTTTGGCGATCATTATCTTGCCCTTGAAGAACTTAGTCTAGACAGAGTTGGCTATTATCTTACTATTCCTGATAATTTTGGCAATCTGACCAAACTGAAATCATTTCACCTGACACCGATGCGAACCCCCGATTTGGGATATACCGTGGTATTGCCAAAAACTTTTGGAAATTTAAAGTCGCTCGAAACCCTTATTATGCGGTATGTCGGCGATGTAGACTTCAACGGCACGTTGGGTAAACTGGTCAATTTAAAACACCTCGATTGCTTTGTTACCCAGCTTCCTTCAGATTTTGGAAACTTGACCAAACTGGTGTCTACGGAAGTTCTCGCGCAACAGGCTTATATCCCATCAAGTTTGAGTCAATGCCGTAATTTGAGGTTTGCACGTTTTAGTTTTGTTTATCCGGGATCATCACCAGTTACCTTGCCTTCGGATATCGATAATTTGACTAAGTTGGACACGCTTGAAATTTACGGAGAAAGTAGGCTTCAGCAACTGCCACAATCTTTTGGTAACCTCAAGAGCTTAAAACAACTTTGGATTCAAGGAGAAAGCTTGCAATCTATTCCTGATAATATTGGGAACTTGTCTAATCTTAGATTCTGGTTAGTGGGCGGTAATTTTAAAACTTTACCGGCTTCGATAGGTAACCTTAAAAAATTAGAAGATCTTTGGCTATCCCCTTCTGTAGAGAAGCTTCCAGATGAGTTCGGCGGATTAAGTAGTTTATCCTATCTGAATATGGAGAATAGTAGACTGACAACTCTACCGGAAACATTCGGAAAACTTAAGAGCCTGAAGGAAATCAATGCAAGGGCATCTTCGATTACTGATTTTCCAAGCAGTTTTGGACAATTGGACGGTCTGCTAAAACTGGATTTCAATTATAGCAAGCTCAAGAAATTTCCTGTAGAGATTTGTGCTTTGAAGGCCGTGAATAACGTTATTTTGAACGGTACAAATTTGGGTCGACTTCCCGATGAAATTTATTCCATGCGCTCAGGTGTGATTTTTACGCTATATCAATGTTTGAATATGGACTATGATCAATTAAAGGAAATCACTGCGAAAAGAGATGGTCTTGTATTTTATTACTGATAAGCGGATCATGATTGCCTGTAAATATGTTAATTTTTAAGGCATGGCCCACAGGAAGTAAACATAAAGTCCGATAGCACAGGATGCTCCAGATGAATGTTTACAGAATATTTTTGGACGGAAACAAAGGGGTATAACGTAATACTATTCAAGCTTAATGAAGTTTCAAAAATTTCTTTTCGGACGATCAATTTTGGGTAAATTCCAAAAGAATAGAATAAAATGATAAAGGAGCTGACCGCATGATCATCCTTTTTTTTGGAAGTATTATAAGGATAGCGAATGCGAGAAAAAAAAGAATTGTAATAACCGGAAAAACAAACGGTACTAGGCCATCAAAATTCACACAAAGCCCAAAAACTGTTAAAAATAAAATTGGTAATACGATTAGTATTATTGAAAAGTTTTATGGAGTCCAGTACTTTTTATAATACTCTAGCTGCGATTTTACATCGGGATCTTTCCCCTTTAATTTCCTATAATAACTTGTTAATATGATGCCAGACATGTCGTCAGGATGCCTGATTCCCCGTTTAGTCAAATATGCGGAGAGCCTTGAACCTCCCCAGAGGCCCCAATTATTTCTCATCCACATTCCAAATCCGAAATGTGAGCCGGCCATAAACTCTGACTCTGTCATTTCTCTTATTTTATTTTTGGTGCTATCATCCCAGAACGAGTCTATTTGGACAAAACAATCGTCAAGGTTTTTCGGGATATAAATACCGGCAATTGTGTCCGCATTCATCCGCTGTCTGATTTCCTTTTTCAATTTGTTTTCCTTCAGTTTGAATGCCTTCAGGAGAGAATCTTCTTTTACATAACCTGCTGAGAGTAGCTGTTTATAGTATTCCAAAATCACATCTTTTTTAAAGTTGTGGATTCCTTTATTATTTAAATATGTAAATAATGGAGATTTTCCAGTCGAAAGGAGCGAGTCAATCAATTCAAATTCACTTTCAAGTTCATTGTCGGTTAATTCACTTAACTCTACCTCATCACTATATTTGATTACGTTTTTTAGGCTATCCGAAACGTTAAGATTTAAGAATGAGGCTGTTTCTTTCAGATTTCTAGGAAGGGAGTTTTGAGCAGAAGCAGAGGGCAGTGACCAAACAACTGATATAAGTGCAAGCAATATAAATCTTAGGGTGGTCATATTATTGGTGTAAAGCAGTTTTAAATTCAACTAATTAGATCTAAATAATTCTTGAACTAATTTAAGAATTTATTCTTTTCTAACAGCTGTCAACTTAGGTAACGTTGCACAAGAAATGTAATATGCTTTCAAACAGTTATAAGACTTAAGTGATCAATTTAATATTAATGAATAAGATTATCGAAAATGGCTGGCAGCCTGTTCAATATTGAACGGCTAGTGTTCAATAACGGTCAGTATTAAGAAAGAAATTCGTTCGTAGTGTATTGGCAAATAGCGTGTTAAATTTATTGGCAAACTATTTGGAATCCCCATTCAAGTACAAAATAAATAAAAGATGGTAAAGCCTATTTCCAATATGTTCGAAAAAACTTCTAAATATGTATTGATTATCCTATTCAGTTTATCATTTATGCTTACCTATGGGCAGCGTAACGAAATTATGGATAAGCCAAAAGTTGATGAGCGTATCGAGCTTCTGAGTATTGTGTTTAGACTTGCTGGCAATCAAGAGTATAGCTCAGCTATTTTTAAGCGCTACGTTGATCGAATCAATGAACACTATGGTCCTTTTAAAGAACACGAATTGATCACTTTTGTCAATAAGATTAAAAATGAAAATGGCATAGGCTACGATGCAGTGATGAGTATGGCCATACATCTTGATGATAAGTTCAATCTTAAGCAAAAAAATATCAACGAAACCCTGGACAAAAGGTGGAGTAGAGCTAATGCTCTTCAATTCGCAACACTGTTAAAGAAGTTTTACAAAGACAGTAATAGCAAAGGATTTTTTCAGGATAACCAGGCACTGTACAATGAGGTACAAAAGCGCTTTCTTCCAATTTATGAACATATTGAATTGGACTGGTACCCTAAATTCTATGGTAAGAAACCATCCGAAAAGTTTTTGATTGTGAATGGTTTGGGAAATGGCGGCGGTAACTATGGGGTAGCCATTAAAAATCCACAGGGTCTTAAGGAAGTCTACGCTATTATGGGGACATGGAGTATGGATAGTCTTGGCATGGCTGAATTTCCTTTACAGAGCTATTTCCCTACATTACTTCACGAGTTTAACCACTCCTTTGTTAATTATTTATTGGAAAAAGACACGACAATTTTTAGAGACAGCGGCGAAAAATTATATAGCCTTGTAAAGGAGAAAATGAACCGGCAGGCATACGGTAGCTGGCAAACGATGTTGAACGAGGCATTGGTTCGAGCTGCGGTTATCAAATATCAAAAAGATCATAATTTCAGCTTCGAAGAGATTTCAAAGGAAACCAATGGACAGCTAGATAGGGGATTTCTTTGGATTGAGAAACTTGTTGATGAACTTGAACACTTTGATCGTCAGCGAGACTTATATCCTACTTTAGAGAGCTATATGCCTGTACTTGCCAAAGCTTATCGATCTTACGCTGCAGATATTTCTTCTTTAGATGCAGCTTTTGAAGAAAGAAGACCAAAAATCATTTCTTTTGAGGGAATTCAGGATGGACAAACCAATGTCAACAACACCTTAAGGGAGCTGAAGATAAATTTCGACAGGCCCTTATTGGGACAGGGACGGTCATTTAGGGGAGTTTCCAAAGAAGGTTTTCCGCTGATAAAAGGACATCGTTATTCTTCAGATAAGAAATCTGTTATCATTGATTGGGAGTTAGAACCAAACAAAACCTATGAAATTATCATTACAGGAAATGCATTCCGTACTGCAGATGGGATACCGATGAAAGACCATTATCTAAAATTTAGTACAAAGTAATTTACTGTAATGGACAATATTTGACCATATACATAATCAATTGTGGCAAAGGTAACTCACATTATCGTTGTGAGAGTTAAATAGGTTCATTCCATTGAGGTATACCGACAAACATATCATTTACAAATTTTTCTGTATACCGCTGCATTCCAGCTTCCTCCTTATCAAAGTAGGTCTTTATTTTTGAGCATACTTTAGGGTTGTAGCATAACTTGACGCGGAAGTTTTCGATCCATTCGGCCCGTATAACAATCGTAATTAATTTTTTTTGTGTCTCTGGACAAGCCGATTACAGTGATAGCTTGGCACATCCCAGCATACCAATCGATAATATACACTTTGGTGCCCGGGCTAAACTGTTTAGAGCCTTTGTGGGTTTCCATTTTCCCTTCACCATAACTAATTTCCTGTTTGATATTAGCTACTAATGTCGATAATGGTATAGGTTCTAAATGATCCATATTTATTCAGCGCTATTTTAATTAAAATATTTTCGCAACTAGCTTCATGATATCGCTTTACTGGTTTTTGAATTTACAAAACAGGATGTAAGAAATAGAACCGCATATATCACGCATTGCATCTCGTTGGTGGTCCGATATAAAGTTCGCTAATGAACATTAGTTATATCGATCCGTTAAACTATCATAAGTGAGATTGGGAAGAAGGCCTTATTAATTATAGAAATGGATAAGACATTTAGGGATTCATTTCCGTTTGGATCCGAAAAATCCTCCCTATGATCTCATCAATTGCCTTTATTTTTTGATTGGGACAATCGAAACAGCATAACCACCGCCTGCGGCACAATGTTGAACGATCGTGTCCTTTTTCGTTACTCTTGTAGTTTTTATTGTATACGCTTGTGGTTTTGTCTTATAGTTTGCGTCTGACGCATCAGCATAAATAGTTGCCAAATAGGTCTTTCCTTCATCCAGAAAATCAAATTTTATCTTCGATGTTCTGCTGGAATTTCCATTTACACTTCCTAAAAACCATTTTTCTGTATTTTTTTCTTTACGGGCAACGGTAATATATTGACCAGGTTCAGCCTCTAAATATTTACTGTCATCCCAATCCAGCCCGACATCTTTAATAAATTGAAAAGCATCTGGAAAACGATCATAATTTTCCGGAAAATCTGCTGCCATCTGCAAAGGGCTATACATCGTTACATATAGCGCCAATTGGTTGGCCAACGTACTATTCACATGGGCGCCATTGGCGAGGTTCATTTCAAAAATACCGGGGGTATAATCCATTGGACCGCCAATAAGTCTTGTGAAAGGCAAGATAGTTACATGATTGGGCTTTATGCCACCAAATGCATGGTATTCTGTACCTCTAGCAGATTCATTGCCTATCAAATTTGGCCAGGTACGTGCTACACCCGTCGGACGTACAGCTTCGTGCTGATTAACCATAATTTGGTAGGAAGCTGCTTTTTCTACAGCATACTGAAAATGGTTATTTGTCCATTGGCTATAGTGGTGTTCACCCAATGGAAGAATATTTCCTACATACCCACTTTTTACAGCATCATAACCCAATTGGTTCATCAGCCTATAGGCTGTATAGATATGTCGCTCATAGTTGCGGATAGATCCGGATGTCTCATGATGCATAATCAGTTTCACACCTTTGGCGTGTGCATAATCGTTTAATCCTTTGAGATCAAAATCAGGATAAGGCGTGACAAAATCAAAGACATAATCTTTATCATTGCCAAACCAATCTTCCCATCCGATATTCCATCCTTCAACCAAAACACCCTCAAAACCATGCTTCGCAGCAAAATCTATATACTTTTTAACGTTTGCTGTTGTCGCGCCATGGGTACCATTTGGTTTTGCCATACTGAAATCTGTTATTCCCAACTGGACAGACGGAAATTCATTTGTATAGGACCAACTACTCTTACCGGAAATCATTTCCCACCACACGCCTACATATTTTGTAGGCTTTATCCAGGAAGTATTTTGTATTTTGCTTGGCTCATTCAAATTATAGGTCATCTTAGACGCCAATATATCTCTTGCATCATCACTTACGATAATTGTTCTCCAAGGTGAGGTAGCGGGTGCTTGCATTTTACCCTTATCGCCATGTGAATCTGGCGTAAGCCAAGATTCAAAAACAAAATTTTTGTCATCCAAATTGAGGTGCATCGTCGAGTAATTCAGACAGCTTGCTTCATGTAAATTGATGTAAACACCTTCATTGGTTTTTAGCATCAACGAGGTCTGTACCCCCGTTGGCGAGAAGGAGGTTTGAGAGACGTTGCCGCCTTCGTAAGCGCTTCCCATCAAACCCCTTATTTCAGATAGTTTAGATGTGGTATAATTATATTCCTGGGTGTCATAATCGCCAGGAATCCAATAAGCGGTATGGTCACCAGTCATGGCAAACTGGCTACGTTCCTCTTTAATAGTGAAGTAATTTAGGTTTTTCTGCAGTGGAAATTCATACCGAAAACCGAGACCATCATCAAATAAACGAAAACGGATAATAATTTGGCGCTCTGTTTGTTTTTGGTTTAATGTGACAGCGAGTTCATTATAATGGTTTCTTACATTTTTAGTTTCTCCCCATACCGGTTGCCATGTTTCATCGAAAGTGCTGGTCTTTGAATCGGAGATTTCAAAATTGCTATAAAGCGAGCTCTTCTTTTTTATCTGGGTTTCACCATCCGTTTGTCCCTTTAAGTTTAATTCTTCATCCGGTTTGAGCTTGAGTTCCAATCCCAGATTGCTGGTCTTGATTACCACGTTGTTTTTAAACTTTAATTCGTAGGTTGGCGTACCTTCTTTTGTCAATCCAAAGGCCAGTTCAAATCTTCCATTGGGCGATTTTATCTGTTGCCCCCGTGCTACGATCCCGTTACAGCAAAAGACGACAAATAAAAGAAAAATTGATTTTTTCATCATTTCTATTTTAGCATATATATTAAAATTCAGTATTGTTATGAGCTTTGGATTACTTCGTTAATCGCAAAACTGTTACACCATGTGGTGGAATATTCTCAAGATAGGAACTCATTGTCCCCAGGTCTTCATGTTTCCATAAATCCCTTACCCGCCAATGGCTGCCAGATAAATCTGTAAAATTCAATCCTCTGGTTTGATAGTTACTCTCTCTATTAAAAAGGGCTATGACCCAATCACCATTGGTCAACTGACCTTTCCAGATCTGGCTTTTTGGATCTTTCGGATCGTTGGTTAAGGGTTTTCCGACAAATCCATCTTCTCTTAAAGCAAGTAGTTCCCTATTTTGGTAAAGCCAAAGATTTTTACCGATGGAATTATAACGGTCTCCAATTGTGACAGCGCCGCCAGAAATAAAGCAGGCTGAGATGACACTCTTCTTTTCATGATCATTGGAAAAAGTATTAATCCGAAGAAAATCAGCATCCAGTATCATCTTTCCTCTGCCTGAAATGTTAGACCAATAGGTCAGACCATCCATGCCATTTGCATATTGTGACCATCCAACACGTTTGATTCCACGTTCATTGTCGCTCCATCGCCACCATTTGCCATCTCCAACATCGTCGTTGACGCGGATCATGTGTCCGTATTTTTGCTCTACCTGCGCATCATTATAGAGATGTGGCATCACCAGACTTAAGAAAATTCCATTTTTATCGCAGGCTTCACGCATCCACCGAAGAGCTTTCTCGTAGTATGCCGCCGGACGTACTGGACCTACTGTCCCCATATTCCTATCTTTTCCATCTTCAAACCAGGAAAGAAAATCTACGCGTAGATAGCGCACACCCATATCCGCATAGTATTGAATATATCCTTTGACATATTCTTCGGCTCCCGGTTTGTCAACTTGTACCCACTTAAACCAGGTGGCCTGTTCATCTTCTTTCATGATGCTGGAAAGGGGAATATTCGTTCCTTTAATTTTTACACCAGCATCAGCAGCCAATTTGATTACCCATAGGGGGTTGTTGTATATTCCCAAAGTCATCCCTCTACCTTTCAGGTTATCGGACCACCAGGCGTAGTCGTGCTTCCATTTGGACGAGTGGGTTGTACGATAACCATCGGCGTTGTATTTAAAGTCGTCGCCCCAGCCGTCGATACAGACCATCTTGTAACCTAAAGATTTTAGGTTGTTGTCAATCCAGTTGATATTCTTTTCCCATTCATCTTCAGGAATATAACCATCCGTTTCGAAGTTATATTCGTAAGGGCTCCAATATAGTGGGCCGACGAACGGATTTTGCAAACTGTCTGGATGAATTATCTTTGTGGTTATATCATTTGAAGGAGTTTTTGAACATGCTGTCATAAACAGCATGTTCAAAAATACAAGTGGTGTAGCGAGTTGATGAAATCGTCTCATATGGCCTAATTTTTGACAATTGAAATTGTTTCGTAAAGCTGGTTGAAGGTAATTTTATACGTTCCAGCTTCGGTAATTTTCCATTTGTTGTCGATTTTACCCTCAGCGATAATTATTGCATCTTTTCCTGTTGTTCCTTCTCCATTGGTTGGTGGCATGAAGAAATCTCCGTCCCAGCTTCCGGTTGCGGTTGGGATCTTAAATTCGCCCACTTTTAATGAGCCTGTATAAGTAAACTCATAAGGGTTTCCTGCTGTAGGCACCATTGGTGTTGGATTATCTATTGTCCAGCCAGAAGGCACAGCGTCCCCTACGAGCCATATCTGCTTGTACGGGGTAAAAGGTTTGATCGTTATAAATGGGGTTGCACTGATATTAAGCAGAATCTTGTAAGCGCCAGCAGTTGCGATGTTCCATTTATAATCAGGGTTTCCACCCGGAACCAGCTGAACACCAGTTTCGGAAAGTTTTGGATGGTTTGCTAAAGGCATAAAGAAATCTGTCCCCCAATTTCCTGTCGCTACAGGGATTTTAAAGTCACCAGCATTCAATACTTCATTAAACTTAAACTGAAAGGCGTTGGTCGGATCTTTCTTCATTGCATTTGGGTTTTCAATATTCCAGCCATTTGGCGTAGCATCGCCCACCACCCATAGGGATGCATACGCCGCACCGACCGGACCAGGAACAACCTGTATGCTGATTGTTTTCGATGTAGTTGACAGCGTTTTTGACGGAATTAGTCCGAGCACCGTAATATCCAGTTTGGACTCTATATTGACCGTCATCTTCAATTTTTCAACTAGTATAGCGTTCAATTCACCCTGGGTAAACCGTTTGCTTATCGCTCCAGAGGCGACTGCTACACTATCCCGTTGCTCACCGTTAGCCAGGATTATTTTATAAGAGATCATTGAGTTTGAAAATGCCGGCCACGAAACCGTAAGCGCATCCTCAGACGGCTTACTCGGATTAATGACCACTTTATCAGCAGATGCTGTAATATCCGTAATTTCGAATGGCAGTGGAGTAGGTGCATCCAGTTCTTTCGAACAGGACTGCACCATTATTAAACATACGCCCCATAGCAGGATATTTCCAAGTTGCTTTGAAGCCGACAATCTTATATTCCAATTAAATTTCATAACTTTCAAAAGGTTTTATACTTACTAAAACTGATTAGTATCCGGGATTCTGTTGCAATGACGGAGTTAGTGTGAAAACACTCTGACCAATAGGATAAATTTTAGTATGATCACTATTATCAGGTTCTTTATCCCACCATTTTCCAGAATTGAATTTACCCCAACGAATTAAATCGGTTCGGCGTCTTCCTTCGACCAGGAACTCACGACCCCATTCATCGATCATTTCCTGATCGCTCAATTGCTGTCCCGACTCCAGGTACAGGCTGTTTGAGCCAGTTGGATAGTTACGCTTACGCACCGCATTCAACAATTTTGCGGCGGATCCTTTATCGCCGGTTCTATATTTACATTCAGCTAGTGAATAATAAATTTCAGCAAGTCTAATCTCTGCAAATGCCGAAGAAATGGTATTTGGATCCTTAGAAGGATATATCGGATATTTCGCAACCCATAAGCCAGAGTTGTCATCTGCATGGTTCATATTGGATTCTTTATCTGCGATCTTTGTTCCCGGAGGGGTATCTTTAAACCATCCCACCTGATCACGGGCAAAGATGGTATATCCTCGGTTGCTTTTGACCAATTTTGTCGGATCGCTATAATAGGGGAGGTAACCGAACAAAAACATACCTTCTCTTTTACTATTGCCAAGATTTTTATATTTCTTTAATCGAAGATCATCTGGATAGCGCTGAAATTTGATAAAGGGCTTACCGAGGGCAAAATTATACTCGACACTGTCCACATCCCGTCCTGGCTGAAGGGCATAGCGGGTATTCATATTTCCGAAATCGGTAAAGCCGAAGAAATTTTGAGCCTGATGCGGTGCCATCCACCAATACATATCCGAACTATAATGCCAGTGTGTGCGGGCCAAAGTTGCAGGGAATCCGTAGATAACTTCACTTGAATTTGCGTTATCGTAATCAAAAGGTTTTGACCATATCGTTTCCAATTGGTAATTGCCATATTTTCCGTCTATGATATCCTGACATACCGCAGCACATTCAGCATATTTGCTTTGACCCGTATAAACTTCAGCATTCAGATAAAGTCTGGCCAATAAGGCTGCGGCTCCGCCTTTTGTCCATCTACCAATACCCGTTGTGCCGAGATCCTGACGGAGTGGCAATCCGGGAATAGCATCTTTCAGCTCTTTTTCAATAAAGGCGAAGGTTTCAGCAGGTGTCGCTTGCGGCGGAGTTGCAGTTTCACCCTTTACTTTTGTTACCAGTGGAATATTCCGGTATAAATCAAAAGCCCGTAGGTTGAACCAGGCCCGGAGTGTCTTCAGCTCAGCCACAAAGTCGGCCTTTTCCGCTTCAGTGATCTGAACTTTTTGGATATCCACCTTTTCGATATCCTCAAGCGAGTTTGTAGCTAAACTGATACCCTGAAAAAGAGCTTTCCACATATCACTGGTATAATCATCCTGAACTGTCCAGGTATGGTAATGAGCCCGTTGGTATTTGCCTCCATCAAACCAGTCGCCATCCCTATTTGGGGTCATCAATTGGTCGGCAGGGAGTTCCTGCGCGTAAAATAGACCACCACCCTGAATCGACCAAAAGGCATGTTCAAACGGTCTCAAAAAATCACGGATCACATCTTCTCTTTTCTGTAAGAAATTGTCAGAAGTAATTTTATCATATAAGGTTTCGTCAAGCTTGGTACAGCTTGCGCTTCCCAAAATTAGGGTGCTAATGGAAAGGGGAATTATATAACGTAATGAAAATTTCATCTCTTTGTTGTGTTTAATCGTTAGAATTTAACCTGTAAGCCTGCTAGGAATTGTGCCGTCGATGGATAGTAAGACAAGGAAGTATTTATACCGGGTGTCAGTCCATTAACGGATATTGCTTCAGGATCACCTGTTGTAAACTTGGTGAAAGTATATAGATTGCGTGCTACGGCATACACCCGGATCGAACTGATTTGCTTGACAGGAGGTTTGATATTATAACCAATCGTAATATTGTCGATTTTTACAAAATCACCTTTCTCCAAGAAGTAATCCGAAAGAGTAGAATAGGTCTCTGCATTGGTCAACGCAGCATATTTGCCATTTCCATAAGCCGATTTGAGCACGTTCGCACCAGATTGCGTAACTGGGGTTCCCAAATAAAAAGCGGTCGTGTTAAAGAGGTCGTATTTAAATGAACCTCGTAAAAATACCGAAAGATCGAAGTTTTTGTAGGTAAAGTTCTGTCCCAAACTGGCGGTAAACAATGGTAATCCATTGCCTACAAAACGTTTATCTTCTTCCTTTGCTGTGTTTCCGGGTATAATATTGTTGTCCTTATCATACACCATCAAACGTCCAGTGGCGTCGATACCGGCAGATTCGTACATATAGAAACTGCCGATTCTCCGTCCTTCTTCCAAACGTTGAGCTGGTCCGGGAGACCCCGGCGAAGGCATATAGGACATGAATTGAAAGTTTTGCCCCTTATAAATGTCATTTGAAAAGGAAACGAATTTATTGCTATTTGATGCTCCAGCGAAACTTACCGAATATGAAAAATCTTTCTGGGTGAGGATTTTAGCATTCAATTGCACTTCCAGGCCCGAATTTTTCATAGTACCTACATTGGCAAAGGTTGTTGTTAACACGAATGGTGGAACCGGAACGTTATAGGAGCCTAGTAGATCTTTGTTGGTACGTACATAATAATTGATACTACCACTTATTTTTCGTTGGAAAAGATCAAAATCGACGCCGAAATTTAAGTTCTGTGCTTTTTCCCAACGAAGGTCATAGTTGGTATTCTGACTGGGACCCCAAACTTGGTACGATGCCCCGTTAAATGCAAAATAACCATAACCTTGATAAGTATCTAACGAAAGGTAACTGCCAAAGTCCTGATTACCCGTCTCACCGTAATCTGCTCGAAGTTTCAGGTCATTGATCCAAGAAGCTTTCGGAAAGAAATCCTCTTCCATAATTCGCCAGCCTAAGGAGAGCGCGGGGAAATAACCCCATTTGTTCAGTCTTCCAAATTTAGAAGAGCCTTCATAGCGCAAACTTGCCGATGCATAATATTTATTTGCCAAATCATAATTTACTCTTCCAAAAAAAGCGATCAGTTTCGCATCATTTTTATATGAACCAACCGATCTGAATGTGTAATCACCCGGCTGTGGATTGGTAGGAATAGGGACGTCATATTGACCTGAGCCCAGATTGTTATACGTCAGTACATCGGATGGGAAATTTTGGTTACCCGCATTCATTCCTGAATACAGAAAATAATTATATGCATATCCTCCTAATACGTTAATATTATGTCTTCCGAAACTTTGTTTGTAGTTTCCTGTCCATTCAAATACATACTGGTCACTTTTTTTATAATTTCTTCCTGCTGAATTTCTACCACTATTTCCATTAATCGCGCCTGTATTGTAGGACGGTGTAAAATTGAAATCAAAAAAATCAGAAGATTGTTGTGCCAACGTTACCTGTGTAGACAAGTTTTCCAAAATGTTAAGTTTAAAAGCTGCATTCCAGTCCAGGTACTTGCCCTCGGTTCCATCCAATACCGTGCGAAGTTCTTCAACAGGATTATAAGCACCAGAAAAACCCGTATTGATATAATTGAATAAGTTTGGATTTTTTGCATCCATCACCGGCAATGTCGGATTTAGTGTCAAACTTTGATTGAATGCATTATAACTGGCATTATTTGCTTTAAGGAACCTGGGCGCAATGGTTACAGTGGCTGTATACAGGTTATTGGCCGAGGTATGGGACAGATTCAACCGCGCCCCGTATTCTTTCTTGTCTGAACGTAAGTCCAATCCATGAGCATTGCGCAGGTCAAATGAGACGATATAATTGGTTTGTCTGTTTCCACCAGCTAACTGAAGCGTATTTTTTTGATTAAAGGCGAATTTGCGCGATACTTCGTTAAACCAATTGGTATTTCCTCCAAAATCCGTTCCTCGGTTGTGTTTTAAAAAATCTTCGGCACTGAGAACCTGGATACGGTTATTCGGTAAGTCAAAACTCGCATATCCATCATAAAATGCGTAAGGCTCAGATGTGCCTTTTTTTGTTGTGATAATAATTACGCCATTGCTCCCACGTGTTCCATAGATAGCAGAAGCTGCACCTCCTTTGAGTATATCGATTGATTCAATATCGTTTTGATTTAAGTTGTCAACATTTCCCCCAGGAACACCATTAACCACATAAAGCGGTCCAAGTCCGGCGTTGCGGGAAGACACACCACGTAGTTGCAGACTGGGAGAGGAATTCGGATCTGACTGGCCAGTGTTTACTACACTGAGTCCCGCTACCTTGCCAGCAAGAGCATTAAGTACGCCATTTCCACCAAATACGTTGAGATCCTTACCGTTTAGATGTGTAATGGCGCTGGTTACTTCTTTTTTATCTAGGGTTCCGTAGCCAACTACTACAACGTCCGCTAATCTTTCTTCATTTGTTTCAAGCGTTAGATTATAGACAGTGGCGTTATCAATATTCTTTTCCAATTTTTTATAGCCTAGAAAACTTATCTGTAATTTATCCCCGACATTTACTGCGGATAGTGAAAATCTTCCTTCGTCATCTGTTTTAGTAGCTTTTGGTTTTCCGGATACGGTAATAGAAACACCGGCCATTGGTTTACCTGTCACATCAAGAATTTTCCCTTGAATGTTTTTTTCTTGAGCTTGTACCCATGTCATTATCAGTATCCACATAAACACAGTTAATAGATACTTTAAAGACGAGCACTGTCTTAAATAGATTACCCTCATAAATTGGTTGTTTAAAATTTTTAAATTATCCCTTTTTTGCTGCTTAGGTATTTTCTAAAACAGCCATTGGTTACAGTTCCAAATCTAGAGAAACCAAATCCCAGGAAAAAGATCGTAAACGCAAAATATAAGTCTGGTGAATGTTTAAGTATTTGATTATTAGCTGTTATATCTATATTTTTCTTTAGAAAAATATAGATATAACAGCAGTAAATTAGGTAGGGAAATAACATTTAGCGTACCGAATAATCTAAATTTAACACGCAGTACGATATGTAATACAGCGAATCAGAGCTGTATAGATGGGTATTTAAACGTATCGGGTGTCTTGTTTCTAAATACTTTTAATCGTTCCGATCTGCATGATGTTTTTATCAAATTCATCCTTATCTATGATAGCTTTGCTTTTAATTTTTGCCCGATAAGTATAAATTGTGTTTAAGGAACAATGGAGAAATCCAGCAATTTTGGATGAATCATTTACACCGAGTCTGATTAGGGCGAAGATGCGCAATTCGGTATTCAAGAGCTCATTCGTTTTAAGCATTATCTTTCCATCTTCGGTCAGCAACGAGTTTATATCGTCTACAAAACTGGGAAAGAGATGAAGAAAAATATGATCAAAGGTATTAAACAGTTCCTTTTTTTCTTTGTCTATTCTCTCGTTAGATTTAACCAAGTTAAGGAGCTCCGAGATTTTGTCTCCCATGATCATTTTCTTTATTAAGGTCTGAAATTTCTCCAATTTCGTGATGTACATTGAACAGATATCAAGAAAATGTCCGATGTATACCTCTTTGATGTGATTGGATTCATACAACAAATTGTTCGTTTTGGACAATTTGTTGTTTACAATTTTATACTCTTCATTTTTAGTTTGTAATTCGTCATTTAGTTTATTGAGATCCTGATTTGCTTTAAATAATTCGAGCCTGAACCTACTCACTTTTCTCATCTGTTTATAAACATATATTATCGCTAGTATCAATAATATGGAAAGGACGGAAGCAACAATTAAAAACGTAAACAATTGCTCCTTTTTTTGTTTTTGATGTTCCTGATAAGAGGTATCAATAATTGGGAAAATTTGAGAAACTTCATAGGTCCTAAATTTAGCATTGCAGAAGATTGCGTCTTCAAGCGATGATTTTATACACATATAGGATTCATCGATGTAACCTTGTTGGTGCAGTAAAAATGCTAACGCTTGCATGGAAGTATTTTCTTTTATCGCATTTTTAATATCGCAAGCTGCGGATATAATCAGCAGTTCGCACTGTTTGCCTACATTGCCTTCCTTTCGGTATATTTCTGAAAGTGAGAATGCAAGCATTGCTTTTTCATGGCTATCTTCCTTTATTGTCGCGAATATTGAATTCAAGATTACTTTAGCCTCTTTTATTTTGTTCAGGTCGATCAGTTTTTCTGCATATACCATTTTGTAGTGATTCGAAGATTCATCAAGCAGCGTTAATAAAGAATCACGATAATTACGGCTAATTGCTAAATAATTTTTTTGGTTATAATTATGGTATGCATAAAACTTGAAAAAGTTCTTTTGAGCATCCAGATATTTTATTTTTAGGTGATTGTTTAATTTTTGGATGGGTATTCTATCCAAAATATCTTTAGAATCAATGTACATACCTGCGACCAGATAATGTAGAGAAAGGTCTAATTCAGTTTCTAGTATCCAATTTGGACTCTGGAGTTTATTTGCCAGTTCCAAATTTTTCTTAGCATAATAAATAGCGGAATCAGATTTATAGGATGCGTATGAGCTACTCAGCTGTTTTTGTAATTCAAATTTTAGATTCAGATTTTCGGTGCTATTGTCCAGCTTTTTTTTTATCAGGGAAAGATAAAGCTCTTTTTGCTCAACAAAAGTATCTTTATTTTGAATGAGATTAGTAAGATTGAGAATTGAGGAGTCTTTTAAAGCAATCGCTTTAGTTTTGGAAATTGTGGCTATAAAAAATAAAATCAGATATAAAAATACAGGTTTTCCCATTTATATTAGTAGAATACTATTCAAATTAAAGAAATTGAGCAGATCAAATATAAATAAATAACTTGAGTTTGTTCAATGGCGCTTTTTTTATAATAGATCATATCCGAGATTAAACACAATCCTGCGTGTTGAAACATTACACCAATAATGACCTATTCCATTTTCAGATACCTGCCCTCGAACGAACCCGTTATAACGTCTGACACATGTAGCGGTTCCGTGGCTTTTTGGGTTACGCTCCAAACTGCTTTAAATGGTGGTTGCAATGTTTGTATATGAACTGACCTAATTGGGCTCTGGACATTCTACCAAAGAACCAATGTACAAATGTAGCTTTTTCAAATGTTTCATATTGCTCGATTAATAATTGCGTTACTGTCATTTTTCCCCAAAGAGCATCGCTGTCCTCGTGTAATAAATTAATTCTTTCGATGACCGCTTCTCTTATGTTTTTCTCAAATATTGATTTCATATTAGGAACATTTATCTATTCTATCTGGATTTTGATCATTTGCAGTCTTACAAATCTAACAGATTTGTTCTTCGATCGACTTTGCATAGGATAAGAAATAGAATTGCATATCTATCGCATTACATCTCGTTGATAGTCTGATAGACAGGATAATTTTTTGAACAAGATATTTTGAAAGTGGATTTTTAGCCCTGGATCAAACTGCCGGAAATGTTGTTTTGGGTGTTGGGAAAACGGGCATCTCGTTATATACGGTCGACAACTGTTCCGTAGAGGGAAATATTATTGAGGGGAATGATTCCAATGAGGTCGGTATCGATATTCAATCTTCTTCGGTACGCAGATCATCAGATATCAATGTGAGCGGAAACCAGATCAAAAGCGGATTTAAAAACGGTATCAACACTTTTAAATCGACAGGAACAGGATTTGACAGGATAGCTATCACAGACAATCGGTTGAAAACTGTGGTGCAGCATATCCAGTTAAAAGGTAAATTTTGAGCTACTTTAATTTCGTGCTTAATTTATTTCTGCAAAGTATACATCTCCGAATATCGCAATAACAAACATGAGCAAATAAAAAATGTGAAGTCTGGATATACTTGAACAAGCTGACCCCTCAAAATTGAATTAGAATTAGGGATGCGTAGTGCGTTTAAAGCTGTTATTCAACTGCCATACTGGCTGATGTTGGTTCTTCCCCACTTTTGGTGGTAATACCATTATATTTGTCTTCAATTAGCGTTCATATTTTAATGAATGCATCAAAACTTGTTTTTTCGGACGATGGTGATAACTTCAGGATTATATCAGTAGATAACCAGCAAGATGTACTGGTAGTTTATGTGCAGAGTACTACCCAAAGTGCTGTCTGCCCAAACTGCTGCATCACTTCGAAAAGAATCCACAGCTATTACACCCGCAAGATCGCAGACCTTCCTGTCTTTGGTAAAACTTCCAGAATTATTCTTCGCTCTCGTAAATTTTATTGTCATCAAGACGAATGTCCGTTCAAAATATTCACCGAGAGGTTCGAGAGTCATTTCAGGCCATATAAACGGAGGACTGAGCGTCTGGAAAGTAAGATCAGACAACTTGGGCTTCTTGCCGGAGGAAGGCCTGCTCAGCGGATTTGTACCATATTGTCTATACCCACTAGCGATACGACTATACTACGGTTGATTGAAAAAAGCGATTTTTCACCAGCAAAAGGTGTTGAAAAATTTAAGTGAGGC
>NZ_DIJR01000007.1:0-57764 GCF_002421245.1 Sphingobacterium sp. UBA5639 | reverse complement strand
GTACAGAAAGTTTTGATTAGGCATTACAGCAAAGCCACAGCTTTGTTGGCCAATAAGCAGTTGCGGGTTGACGATCAACAAATAGCTGAAAATCAAAGCTCACTATCTGAAAACAGAAGCTCTCCGGATTCAGCTCATGGCGGGATCCGCTTAAAGCGGTTTGAGCAACTGAAGGAATTACAGAAAAAAGGATATTCCATACGTGCCATGGCACGGCATCTGTGCATGCACNNCAGACAAACCGTCAAAAACTATTTGGACATGGAAACCTTGCTCCGGAAATCTCAATGCAAGATTAATCCGCTTGAAAAATTCTTTTACGCATATAAAAAAGCGTATGGGGGAAGAGCCGAGCATATTGATCACCACATTGTGGCAGGAGCTCTATGATACTGCCGGTTTGTTGGACAACTAAATTCAAACTTAATATATAATCTTCAATTTTTGACTGTATTTGCTAATATTTTTCTTTTTTCAAATCCCCTCCCCAAAGTGATTGAGGGTGTTTGAAAAAGAGGGAAATATTATACCTACCACCAGCTTTCCTTATTGCACCGACCAATTATGAGGCTTTCTTTGCGTAATAAACAGTGTCTGGAGTTTCATCATCAAGCGAATCGTGCCGTCTTATCGTGTTATAAAAGGTAACATAAGCGTTAACTTTCTGATAGAGATCCATCCCTGCGTTAGGAGGATTCAAATAGATTTTCTCTCTCTTTAGTGAACCCCAAAATCTTTCTATGTAAATGTTATCGATCGCACGACCTTTGCCATCCATAGATATTTGAACTTCTGCATCTTGCAGCGCACGAACAAAGATACTGGAAGTAAATTGAGAGCCTTGATCTGTATTAAAAATATCTGGTTTACCGTGTTTTTCAATCGTTTCAAGCATGATATCCCTGCACCATTCTGCATTCATTGTATTGGAAACTCCCCAACCCATGATCTTTCTACTATACACATCGATGATAGCAAACATGTACATAAAACCCCGGAACATGGGGATGTAGGTTATATCAGCCTGCCACACCTGATTTATTCGTTCTATCTTGAGATTCCTCAGAAGATAGGGGAACTTATAATCAGCTTTGTTTGATCTACTCAAATTCTTCTTCGGATATATCGTCCTAAGGTTCATGAGCTTATAAAGCCTCCGAATACGTTTCTCACCTACAAAATACCCCAGGTCTTTACACAGGTGAACAGTCATACGTTTAACACCATAAAATGGACAATCTAGAAATTTGCGATCTATCGCATTCATCAGCTGTTGCTTCAGCGTAGATACTCCCTTAGATTTGAAATAGTAACTGCTATGAGGGAGTTCTATGATTTTACACTGTTTATGAATGCTCAGATGGTGGTGGGACGGGCAAATAAGCTTACGTTTATCTTCTGTGCTCATTTGCCCAAGATTTTTTTTAAGAAATCAACCTGCATCTGGAGTTCGCCGATCTTCGAATAGAGCTCTTTCTCTTTCGAATCATCATTAACCATAGGCTTATCCGTCGTAAATGCTGCTTCAGCATTATCTAAGAATTCCCGCTTCCAGGTATTGATCTGCGTAGCTTGAACTTCATATTTAGAGGCAAGCTCATGAATCGTTTGCTGTTCCTTAATAGCTTCGATAGCTACTTTAGCTTTGAAGCTTGCACTAAACTTTCTTCGTGTTTTTTCATCTATTAACTGCTAATTTAAACATTTAAACAGTTATCCAGTATTTGGGGAGTATCATAAATATAATACTATTTTAACTGATAATAGCTTGATTCATACTATTTGATTGTTCTGTTATTGTTTATTAATAACTATAGTGTTATTTTAGATAATAGTATTTTAACAATTATGAGCCACCATCCGATCAAAGAAGTCACTCCATTAAGAGAAACAGAATGCTTCACTGTGTTTCATCGCATTAAAGATAAATTTGATTTTCCATATCATTACCATGAGGAGTACGAATTAAATATGATTTTGAATGCTTCCGGTGCTCAGCGAGTTGTCGGAGACAGGATTGAAGAAATTGGAGATTATGAGCTCGTTTTGACAGGCCCTAATTTGCCACATGGCTGGTTCAATAATAATTGTAGATCAAAGAATATTGTTGAAGTGACAGTGCAATGGAATAAAGATCTATTTAGCGATCAATTTTTAAATAAAAATCAACTGAATTTTATTAAAAGAATGTTGCAAGTAAGCAGCTTTGGTATAAAATTCTCGAAAAGCACTATTAAGTCAATCGCACCCGAAATATTGAATTTGCATAAAACGGTGGGGTTTGATTCAGTGATAAAATTAATGCTAATTTTGCGGGATTTATCGGTAAGCAAAGACACTGAACTACTGGTTGAGGGAGATATGCTTTTGGACAAATCACTGAATTTTCGAAGCCGTCGTTTAGATGTAGCATTTGATTATATGAATAAAAACTTCAGCAAATTGATCTCCCTTAATGACGTCGCCGAACTGGTCAATATGTCCGAAGTTTCTTTCTCCCGGTTTATAAAGAAACGTACAGGAAAAACATTTATTGACAATCTCAATGAAATAAGACTTGGCCACGCTACCAGAATGTTAATAGAGACGAGCAATACAGTCGCTGAGATTTGTTACCTATGTGGTTTTAATAATATTTCCAACTTTAACCGGGCATTCAAACGTAAAAAAAATTGTACCCCATCTGCCTATAGACTCAACTTCAGTGGCAGCCGTGTTTTCATTTAAGAGTTAAAATAATATATATAGTATTTTGTGGTTTTGATTGTAAGATGGGGTATATTTTAATTTGAGTATAACATTTGGTTAAAATAGTATTGATCTTTAAGTGGGGTATTGGAATATATTTGTCTAATACTTGAGGCTAACCAATTAAGAAAGGGATATACAGTACGTATGCTTAATAGAAGTTACCCATAGTAAGCAATTTATAAATCTAAATGTTATATATTATGAGAAGAAGTTTATTGACGACTTATACTCTTTTTTGCAGTGCGCTATTTGCCGTTCAATTAAGTGTTGCTCAGAGTCGATTAGTTTCCGGAACCGTTCGGGACAATCAGGGTCAGCCTTTAGCTGGAGTAACAGTAAAATATGGAAATCAGGCAGTCACCACAAATGAAAAAGGGAATTATCAGATTTCTGTGCCAGGCGGAACAGGAGTTTTGACCTTCACTTCGCTCGGACTCAAGACCGAAAACGTCCAATTAAATAATCAAACAGTTGTAAATGCAGTTTTGGCAACCGCCACAGTCGATCTCGAGGATGTGGTTGTTATCGGTTACGGCGGAGTTAAAAAGAGTGATCTTACAGGCGCTGTGGCCACACTCAAAGGTGGGGACCTAAACAAGACTCCGGCTTCATCAGTGGATCAATTATTGCAAGGAAAGATCCCTGGAGTCCAAGTGGCAATTTCAAGCGGTAAGCCTGGAGCTGGCGCTACAGTACGTATCCGTGGTAATAGCTCTCTCAATGGATCCAATGCGCCACTTGTTGTTGTTGATGGATTTCCCTGGGGTGATGCAGGAGATCTAAAACAGATAAATCCTGAAGATATTGAGTCCATCGAAGTACTTAAGGACGCCTCATCAGCAGCAATATATGGTTCGCGTGGGGCCAATGGAGTTATTATGGTTACCACCAAAAAGGCAAGAGCCGGTAAACCAAGAATATCTTTAAACACTTTAAATTCTATTTCGACACTAGCTGTCAAACCTGATCTTTGGCGTGATGGCATCGAAGAAGCTGTTTATGCAAATGAGGCGGCATTAAATGGGGGGACTCCTTTAAGTCAATTACCTTATCTAGGCGAAGTTAGGAGTGGGGTTTACTTTCCGTCTATAGCTGAATTGCGCGGGTTGGACCCCAATAAACCACAGTGGACCACCAATACCGACTGGGCAGATTTAGTCTATCGAAACCCTTTTTCCCAAAACTATACGCTTGGTGTAGATGGAGGTTCAGATAATACAAAATACTCCATGTCCGGTAATTATTATAAGGAAGAGGGACTCGCGATAAAAAATGCGTATGACAAATATACCGGCAGATTGAATTTAGACCAAAAATTAACTGAGGCTATCTCCGCTGGTACAAATGTGATATTGACACATACGAACAATCAAGGGCAAAATTTGAGTGCCGGCCGTACGCGTATATTCCCTGTTTATGACAAAAATGGAAACTATTTTCGTACATCGGCTACGGATTTTGGTAATCCGATAGCGATTGCTAATGAAGTGCTCAACAAGTCAAAGACTATAGACGTCTTGGCTACAGTATTTGCTAATATAAAATTTACTGATTGGCTTCAGTTTAGGACACAGTTAAGTACTAAGTTTGGTAATTCTGTTGGTGATATCTACGAGCCAGCCACTGTGACATTTCGAGGTTATGAAAATACAGGTTATGGCTCTATTAGCAACTATAACAATAATGAGCTAGTCAATGAAAACTATCTCACCATCAACAAGACATTTAACGATATACATCGCTTTAATATTGTAGGAGGTTTCTCTTTACAGACATCAACAACCAGAACGAGTAATTTGATAGGGATGAATTTTGTCAACGATAACCTTCAAAATGAAAATCTCAACAGTGCAAAGACAAAGACACTCAGTAATGGACTCTCTTCATCTACATTGAATTCTTGGTTTGGACGGGTAAATTATGCTTTAGCAGATAAGTATCTTTTTACCCTGACCGGTCGCGCAGATGGCTCTACTAAATTTGGGGACAATAATAAGTGGGCCTTTTTCCCGTCAGCAGCATTCGCCTGGAAAATAAGTGAAGAAGAATTCATTAAACACCTGGGCGCATTTTCCGAGCTGAAATTTAGAGCAAGTTATGGATTGACAGGTAATCAGGGGATATCTCCTTATCAGACCATGGACCGCTATGGCTCTGAGCGCTATTTTGTAGGATCACAAAATGGTTTTATGACGGGCTTTGGTCCGGGCTTGGCCGGAGCCAATAATGAGCAGGGGCTTACTGTCGTTGGTGGCTTAGGGAACAAAAGCCTAAAGTGGGAGACGACAACATCTTTCGATATTGGTTTGGATATCGGGTTTATGAACCAGCGCTTTACCCTGACGGCAGATTATTACGACAAGCAGACGAAAGATTTACTCCGTACGCGTACAATTTCACCATCCTCAGGCTTTGATCAACAATGGGTAAACGATGGTGAAATAAGTAACCGTGGTTTCGAATTGGGACTCAATGCTAAAGTAATTCAAACCGACGGTTTACAGTGGTCTGTTGGTGGCAATTTCGCTCTCAACCGTAACAAAGTGGTTAGAATGGGCGAGAGTGACCGTGTTGTCACAGGATCATTGATTGAAATGGTACGTCAGAATGTCAACCATTTTATCGTTGGCCAACCAATGTATACGTTCTATGGTTATCGTGCAAATGGAATAATTCAAACATTGGAGGAAGGGATAGGTGCCGGACTTACTGGGCGGGAGGCATTACCAGGTGAGATTAAATACGTCGATATCAGCGGCCCTAAGGGCGAGTCTGATGGGACCATAGATCCTACATATGACCGTACAGTAATTGGCGACCCTACACCTAAATTCATTTATAGCTTTAATACCAGTGCTTCGTACAAGCGTTTTGACCTAAGTGCCCAGTTTTACGGCGTATATGGGAATGATGTTTTCGATCTTCAAAAGATGACACCGAGCAGGCAAGTGCAGCGCTGGACGCCCGATAACCCAAGTCAGTTATATCCTAGAGCCAATAATACGCGAGGCTATAAAGCTTCGGATTTTTTCGTTGAAGACGGTTCCTTTCTTAGACTGCAAAATGTTACCATTGGCTATAATTTTAAGCCGGGCCTGATTGCTGGCATCAGCACATTAAGGTTGTTTGCCGCCGGCAATAACTTACTGACTTTTACCAAATTTAACAAGGGTTTTGATCCCGAGATGGGATTGGATGGAATCAACTGGGGTAATTACCCACGACCTCGAACTTATTCCCTTGGATTATCCGTTGGATTTTAAATTAAACAGCCATGAAAATCAATAAACTTTTTATACCTATTTGTCTTTTAGGACTAATCAGCAGTACTTTTATATCCTGTTCTAAACTAACAGAAGAGCCTTATGGAATAGTTAATTCAAAGTCTTTTTACAAGACGGGGCAAGATGCGCTTTCAGGCTTGATCTATGCTTACGCCATTTTGCCTGAAGTCGGATATTATTCTAGGGGTTATTACATTATTACTGAATTGCCGACTGAGAATCTGACAGCGAAAGCAGATGCAGGGCAGTCAAATTTTGAACTGGATCAATTACGGACTACCTCGACAAATTCAGATCTTGATAATCTATGGACATATCTTTATCGTGGTATTTCACGTGCTAACGCCGTAATAGCCAATGTTCCTAACGTTCCTAATATGGCGGAAGCTGACCGCAATCAAATTATCGGCGAGGCTTATTTTTTGCGTGCACTTCACAATTTTAATCTAGTGCGTCTATTCGGTGAAGTTCCGCTTCGTTTAGAACCCCTTGTTGAGGCCGAGCAGATCCCTGTAGCCAAGTCAAGTATCCAGCAGGTTTACGATGTTATCATTGCTGATCTAAAGCAAGGGGAACAATTGATGTCAATTTCTAAAAATTTTGAGGGAAGGGCAAATCGGTGTGCTGCCCAGTCATTACTCGCAAAGGTATACCTCCATATGGCGTCTTCAAAAGCTTCAACTTCGCCAGGCTACGAATTTGTAACTGATGCGACAAAGCTCTATCTTGAAGCGAATACATATGCCGCAAAAGTGATCAACGATCAGCAAATTTTTAATTTTACAAGTGTGTTACCTGATATCTGGAATACTGAAATTTATAAAAAAGCTGCCGTTTCCGAACACATATTTGACGCTGCTGTAGATCGCTCAGGTGAGCGCGAGGGGAATTATTCCAAATTACCGAACATGTTTTTGCCTGATCCCGGTTTTGCAATGCGTATTCCATACAATCCAAGCGATCCTGAGACTACAATAATCAATATTGGTAAAGGGTGGAACCATTTTCAGATGGAGGCCGCGCACTACAACAGCTACAACTCAAGTGATAAGAGGAAAACAGACCTTATTGTTTCAGAAGTTGTCAATCCCGATGGCAAAACCATTAAACTTGGTATTGCGGATTTCTCGCGACCTTTTACCCGAAAGTACATTGATCCACTTCGGGATGCAGATAAAATGAGTACCAATTCGCCGGTGATACGTTATTCGGATATTCTTCTGGTTTATGCAGAGTCTGCTGGTCCTACAGCTGAGGGATATGCTGCGGTGAATAAAATCCGTAGCCGGGCAGGCCTAGGCCCGCTTACAGCAAATCTATCGGTCGCTGCATTTCGTGAGGCAGTAGTTGAAGAACGTGCACTAGAGCTTGCATTTGAAGGGAATAGGCTGTTTGATTTACGACGCAATCATCTGATGGAAAAAGTTTTGGTAGAAAAGTATGGTAAATCCATCACTTCAGGAGCATACTTTTTTCCAATTCCACAGCGTGAAATTGATACAAACCCATTATTGAAACCATAACTATTTTATTATGAATCTGAAAACATATAAAGCTGGTTTTGCAGCATATTTGATATTGGTTTTTACAGTCTTTGGTTGTAAAAAGGATCCCTATAAGGGAGTCGAGAGCAATGAGAAATCCATTGAAAACTTTTCCATGGGGACAGGCTTTACGCAGATAGGAGCAGCAGTTGTAGACAGGGCCGCTGGGACAGTGAAAGTAAAAGTATTGGTGGAGGACAATACTGACTTTTCCAAAGTGAAACCTGTGATCCAACAATCTTATCGCGCTACTGTTTCGCCTGCCTCTGGTTCTGAAGTCAATTTTCTTGCCGGCAACTATAAGTATAATTATACCGTGACAGCAGAGACAGGTGAATCTCGAGAATGGGAGGTCATCGTCGAGCCTTTTACCGAAACGATCCTCGGTACCTACGATATTACCGGACTTGTACTTTATGGTGGTACAGGGCCTGAATATGGTGGTGGCGCGGTTTTATCCTTAACGAGTAAACCATGGATATGGCCTGTATCTGATGGTCCTCAAGTGGAATTGGATAATAGCATAACCTTTAAACTGACAGGAGTAACACCGACAGGTAAAACTACGGGTACATTTGTAAATGATGCCGGCGCTGACGGAAAATATGCCAATTTCATTTATACACCAGACCCCAAAACAGATGTCAATAAATTTTATCGTAAAATACCGAAGGGTGAAGGGAAATGGGAGCGGGACTACACAACCGATATCTTGACGCTAATTGCCGCAGATGGAAGCAGCGTAAATTGTAGTTTTCTTGGTCCTGGTACCGAGGATCTTGGCAATAAACAGGCTAAAACAATTGTTAACAATGCTTTTGCTTTTTCATTGAACGGTAATGACGACTGGTCTGCAATCTATACAGACTATGATAAGTTTGTGAAAAAGCCCAGAAGATATTGGGTGGAAGTGAAAAAGCGTAATTGATCCAAATCATGAAGAAGTTATTTATGTATGCCGTGTCCATCTTAATAGGTGGAACGGCATGTACCAAGGCTGATCCGGCCACAGATCAAAAGCCCGGAGAAAAACCCTCACAAATCGAACTCCGATTATTTGACAAGCAGGCGACGGCAGAAACTAAAGCGCTCTACTCCCAATTATGGAAGATAAAAGACAAAGGCTTTATGTTTGGCCATCATGATGATCTGATCTACGGCAGAGAATGGAAGGAAGTTGCCGGTAGATCTGACGTTTACGAAATTGTAGGCGACTACCCCGCAGTTTTTAGTGTTGATTTTGCTGAATTGATGGATGACCGCCGTACCAGAGCGACTTTAAACGAGGCCCGTAAAAAGGCTATCCTTGAAGCGCGTTCCCGTGGTGAAGTTATTACCGCTATGTGCCACCTAAACAATCCCTTGACGGGCGGGGATTCATGGGACAATTCATCAAAAACAGTTGTTAAAGAAATTTTGACCGATGGAAGTGCAACAAATTTAAAATTTAAAAGTTGGTTGGATAATCTCGCCACGTTTGCACTTTCATTGAAGGATGGCAATGGCAAATTGATTCCTGTTATCTTTAGACCTTTTCATGAACATACCCAAAGCTGGTCCTGGTGGGGAAGTTCTTGTACGACTAGTGAAGAGTTTATAGCGCTTTGGAAGTTTACGTTATCTTATTTGACAGTAGCGAAAGGGGTACATAATTTTATTTTTGCGATATCGCCACAACGGGACAATAATGGACGGAAAGAAGATCTGCTATTCCGCTGGCCGGGGGATGAATTAGTCGATTTTATCGGTATGGACTGTTATCATGGTACAAATACCCAAGCGTTTCTTTCCAATTTAAACGCGTTGCAAGAGCTTTCTTTAGAAAAGAAAAAGCCTGCTGGTGTTACCGAAACAGGAATTGAAGGGATCAGAAATGGTAATGTACCCTATGTCAGTTATTGGACCGAGCAGATCCTCACTCCACTCGTTGGTAAAAAAATCAGTATGGTCGTTATGTGGCGAAATGAATACGATCCATTAAAGCAAGGGATACATTTCTATGGACCATGGAAAGGGCATCCCTCAGCCGATGATTTCAAAACGCTATTTAGGAGCAGTATAAGTTTATTTTCAAAGGACCTCCCCAATATGTATGTATTGGCCGATGGTGTAACCGTCAATTAATCAGGTATGCGCTTTTTAATTGGAATAATCTTTTTTTTCATATTTCCAGTAACTACATTTTCCCAGATTATTTCTGTCGATTTTAAGGAGTCAGCAGCACTTCAAGGAAGACGGATGGATTTCGTTATAAAACTTAAATCGACCTGGACAAACCCTTATTTGCAGGAAGACATTAAGCTTGACATGGAGATATATACAGCATCAGGTGAGGTACTGCTTCAGCCGTGCTTTTATGTAAAGGGGCAATCTGGGGATATTTCAGAATGGAATGCCCGGTTCTCACCCAGACAGCATGGCGATTATCATTTTAAGTTCGTATTGAGCAAAAATGGAAAAATAGTCGCCACATCTAGGAAATTCGATGCGCGGGTGCGGGAAACGGCAGAAAAAGGATTTCTAAGTGTTAAAAATAACTGGTCCTTACAATTTGATAACGGTACATCCTTTCGTGGGATAGCCGAAAACATCTGTTGGGAATCAAGGCGTAAAGACGATTCAAAATATTATGCAGCACTGCACCAAAATGCTTCCGTTTATAATTATGACCGTATGCTTGCCGAATTTGCTGAAAATGGCGGCAATTTCTTTAGGACCTGGATCTGTCCCTGGAATTTGCCCATAGATTTTCAGGACGGATTCAACAATGATCGCTACCAGTCAGATCCAGCTCATTTTAACCCCAGCGCAGTACGCCGGCTCGATCATCTCGTCGATCTTGCCGATTCACTCGATTTATATGTTATGCTTACTTTGGGAATGGGTAATTTCAGATCCGATAATATCGGAGGGGTAAAGACGACGGACGAGTTTTTTGCAGCCGAAGAGGCTAAAACGCTTTATAAAAATCGTTTGCGCTACATTGTGTCACGCTGGGGGTATTCACCGCATATTGATATGTGGGAGTTTCTGAATGAAGTAGATAATATACAGTTTAATGGTCGGGAAAAGCCGATTTCTTCTAAAGCTATTGTAGAATGGCATACTGAAATGGCTACCTATTTAAAAAAGATAGATCCATATAAACACATTGTTACTACCAGCATATCCCATAGAGATATCCCGGGGCTCAATGATATCGAGGCAATAGATATCAATCAAAAACACATTTACAAACATACTGATCTGATACCCTCAGAAATCAATGCATACTCCACAAAACATAAAAAGCCTTATGTCATTGGCGAGTTTGGCTATGAATGGGATTGGCAGCAAAATTTTGATGATTTTGCATATGAGATGGAATTAGATTTCAAACGGGGTCTCTGGTATGGGCTTTTCTCATCAACACCGATCCTACCGATGAGCTGGTGGTGGGAATACTTTCAGAATAGGGATATGCTACCTTATTATCGTGGGGTACGGCAATTGAGCGACCGTATGTTGCTGAATGGAAAAGGAGAATTCAAGCCATTGGCATTAAAAGCCGGTAGGCTTGAAGCCTATGGCGTAAAATGTGGCGAGGAACTCTATATCTATCTTTACAATCCCACGAATGAGGTTTTTAGTAGTAGCGTAGAGATTTTGGACATCATCGGAAACAAAAAGGAGATCCAATCATTTGACCCGCTTACATTAAAATATCAGGCAGAAGAGCTGAAAGATCATCAGGATGGAAAAATATTATTGAAAGATCTTTTTGTGGGATCTAAAAAAGAGAAGCTTTATATTATTAAGTAATGACAGTAACAAATCACCTATTATGGAAAAAAATATATTCAAGTCACTAGCGCTACTATGTAGTTCATTAATCGTGATCACCGGGATCGGCTGTAAAACATTGACTAGCCAATCGCTGGCGGCAAATACGCAGGTCAATGATTCTGTTTCGTGGTCGGCTAAAAAAGAAAAGCAAAAGATAATGGATTACCTATCCCGGATTAAGGGAAAGCGTGTTATTGGTGGTATACACAATCGCGAACCCAATAGTGAGCCTGCCCGCTGGACCAATGCCATAAACAAACTAGTAGGTAGATATCCGAAGCTGTGGAGCGGTGATTTTTTATTTCAGCAGGAAAATATTGATCACAGGAGCACTATGATTGATGAGGCTATCAGCCAATTCCATCAGGGTGCAATTGTTAATATCATGTGGCACGCCTGCAACCCTGTCAATGGACAACCTTGTAGCTGGGATGACGGACGTGGCGTTTTAAGTCATTTGACAGACAGCCAGTGGGAAAACCTTTTTATAGAAGGGACCTTAGAGCATGGTAAATTAGTCTCGATGATGGAAGAAATTGCAGTTTATCTAAAGCGATTGAAAGACAACAAGGTCATCGCTCTGTTCAGGCCCTTTCATGAGATGAATCAGGGGAAATTTTGGTGGGGGGGACGCCCGGGAGAAAAAGGCACCGCTAGACTCTACCGGTATGTACATGACTTTATGGTTAAGAAAAAAGAGCTCGATAATCTAATTTGGGTTTGGAATGTTCAAGATTTTCAAAGCCTGGATACTGACGTCGAGCTGTATAATCCCGGAAGATCCTATTGGGATATTGTTTCGCTTGATGTATACGATGATCACACGGGGTTTAGTAATGAAAAGTATGATGCGATCGTTCGTGTAGCAGCAGGAAGGCCAATGGCGATCGGAGAGTGCCAGGTATTACCGTCACTTGAGGTACTTAAAGACCAGCCCAATTGGGTGTTTTTTATGGGCTGGTCAGAATTGGTCTTTGAAAAGAACAGTGAGGCTAAGATCAAAGCATTATACGGTTCCGATCAGGTAATTATGCTGGGTGAGTAGAATAATTACACCCTTGTACAACTATTTGTTAATAAAGTATTAGCCAGCAATATCGTTAGCTCACTATCTTAGAATAACCAAAATAAACAATTATGAGATCTTTATGTAAATTATGGTGTATCTGCTTGATCATATTGTCATACAGCTGCCAAAAAAAAGCTTTTGATCAGGCTGCAGAATCTCTGCCCAAGCAGAAAAAGATGGCTTTGAACAATGGTGTTGCTCCGGCTTCAATCACTGATGCCGTGACTATTTCGGGCAATAAATTTTATGTTGCCTCAAAGCAGATTTTTTTCAATGGTATCAACACAGCCTGGCAAAAGCAAAGCGATTCTACTTTAGATTTTTTAGGTAGAAATTTTGATTACACCTGGTGGAGCAATGAGTTTCAGCGTTATAAGGATAATAAAATTAACCTTGCTAGAATCTGGGTGCATGGGTCGGGGAGCCATAGTCCGTCTTTAAACGGTGACGGTCTTGTCACAGGTGCCAGTAGTCAGTTCTGGACAGATATGGACCAACTCGTTCAGATCGCTAAATCAAAGGGAGTGTATCTGCTGGTTACATTTTGGTCATTTGATATGGTAAAGAATACCAGCAGCAAGTACAATCAATTTAGGCAGATCATCAATGACGTCAACAAAACCCAGTGGTATACCGAATATTTTCTTGTCCCCTTTCTGCAGCGTTATGAAAATGAACCCACCATTATGGGATATGATATCTGCAATGAGCCAGAGCATATGTGGCGTGATGCAAACTGTGGCAATTTAAATAAGAACAATGTCGTGCGTTTCATTGCATGGTGTGCGGCCAAGACAAACCAATTTTCTACCAAGCCGGTGACGGTAGGTTCAATGTGGATTATTTTTAACAGCGATAGGTACACATCATGGGATACCTATGGGGGCAATAATTATAGCAATGCAAAATTGCAGGCGCAGTACAACAATTCCAACGCCTATTTAGATTTTTATTCACCCCATTGGTACCAGTGGCAATCCTCCGGGGCGCCATTTACCACGACCATCGGCTATTGGTTAGATAATGGTGATAAACCTGTCTTGATCGGAGAAACACCGGGGTATGATGTCAACAGCTCATCCTATAATAATTCCGGCAATTGGAATATTACTCTGGCCAATTATTACAAACAAAGCTATTGGAACGGGTACGCAGGCGTATGTGCATGGAAAAATCCATGGGAAAATGATAACTACGGTAATTTCAATGCCATTAAAGTGGCTACAAATGATTTTTATGTCAATTATCCGAGTCTAGTTTATCCCTAACAGTGTTGTATTCTAGTGATTGGTAATTGGTGTTAGAGGAGCAGTTTACTGCTTTTTTTACTAGTTTGGCCAATTTGGAGATAAAATAGTATACGCCGTAAGTGATGTTTACGTGTTGTTTTGATGATTTTTAGTTCGAATTGAATTACCTACTGCTAAAATAGTATTAGTCGAGGTAAGCTTTACCAAGTAAATTTGCTGTAGAGATGTTAAAAGATAACCAATTGTAATATTCAGACTAGGCTCACAAATTATGATTATTCGACGACCAAATCCAAAATTATTATATGCCTTATTATTTGCGATCCTATCTGTTTTTCAATTGAAGGCGCAAGAACACAAATTAAACCAGTGGGTGACCCACGATCAGCCTCTTTCGCAGCTTTCCGCAGGGCCGCCGGCAGTATTCGAGCCGACATCACGGGGGCGTCAACTACCTATCGTTATTGACGAAAGACAGGCATTCCAGACTATTGATGGATTTGGGTTTGCGCTGACGGGTGGTAGTGCCCAACTGATACATCAGATGGTACCCGATAAAAGGTCTAAGCTTCTACACGAACTTTTCAGTGCCGGAGATGGAATCGCCATTAGTGCTATCCGTTTAAGTATTGGTGCATCCGATCTAAATAGCTTTGTTTATACCTATAATGATCTCAGTGGTGGCCAGGCAGATCCGGATCTTTTGAATTTCAGCCTGGGGCATGATTACGAACATGTCATTCCTGTACTCAAAGAAATTTTGGCCATCAACCCCAAAATTCAGATTATGGCTTCACCCTGGACTGCTCCTGTGTGGATGAAAGTGGGACAGCTGTTTCAAGGCGGTTCATTAAGGACGGACTGTTATCCTGTATATGCCCGTTATCTTTTACGTTATGTACAGGAAATGGAAAAAAATGGGATCCCTATTCATATGATCACCGTGCAAAATGAACCACTCAATTCGAGGAATACTCCCAGTATGCCATTTTCTGTATCGCAGATGCGCAATTTTCTAAGAGACCACTTACTGCCCGTCTTTAACAAATTGAAGCCGGATACAAAAATTATTCTTTTTGATCATAATTGTGATCGGCCAGATTATCCATTGACCCTGTTGAATGACCCTGCTATTGGTCCATATGTAGATGGATCCGGTTTCCACCACTATGGAGGTGACATTGGTACGATGTCATTGGTGCATCAAGCTAGACCTGACAAAAATATCTATTTTACAGAACAGATGGTCATTCAATCTAGCCAAAGTAAAATCAGCAACCTTGCCTACCAGACCGAACGCCTTGTTATCGGAACCATGCGCAATTGGAGCCGGAATATGATATTGTGGAATTTGGCCGCAGATCCCAATAATGATCCCCATACAGATAATGGTGGATGTGCCATATGTCAGGGCGCACTTACCATTGATGGAGATCAGGTATCAAGAAATGTGGCCTATTACGTTGTTGCACATATTTCAAAATTCGTTCCGCCGGGATCGGTACGTGTTTCCTCCAATGCTCCTTATGATCAAGGTATTGACATTACCACGGACGAGGAAAACGCGGATATCAAACGCGTTACTACAGTACAGAATAGTGGAGTATTGCCCAATGTTGCGTTTCTTACTCCCAAAAAAGAGATTGTCCTGATTGTTGCAAACAGTTCATTCTATGATCGGGAGGTAAAAGTTCAGTATAAGGGTAAATTCAGTATGATCAAGTTAGCTGCTGGAGCAGTAGGCACCTATTGCTGGAAATCAGAATAAAAAATTATGAAACCACCATGAATATTCAAACCACACAGTGGGAAGAATAGATCTGGCGGCCTCATTACCATTGAAAACAAATGATATACAGATGAAAAAACTAATTTTATTGGGCACAGCGTTGTTAGGTCTCTATTTGCCTGTTAAAGCACAGCAGGACGGATCCTCATTTAGCACAGCCGGATGGTGGCAGGCATCGACAGGCAAATTTTCACCTGCGATTGATTCCAGTGGACGGGTTACCTTCCGTGTGAAGGCTCCCCAAGCCAGCAAAGTGCAGGTCGAGATTGGCGACTGGGACATTATGAGATTGGCGATGGAACAGGATACAAGCGGTGTTTGGACGGCATCTACGAGCTCCCTATTGCCAGGTATTTATCAGTATGTATTTGTGGTAGATGGAAAACGTTCTATAGATTTAGCCAATCCTAAAGTCAAATACGGCACAGAAGTGTATGGCAGTGTATTGGAAATTATAGCACGTCAGCCTGCCGTTGATCAGTTAAGAGCCGTCAACCACGGAGAACTCCGCATCTTAACCTATACCGCTAGCAAATTAAATAAGCAGCGCAACCTTTATGTCTATGTGCCACCCCAAGCTGTCCAGTCAACTAAACCGCTGCCAGTTTTATATCTCAGGCACGGTGGGGGAGATGATGAGGGGAGTTGGTTTCGTGATGGGCGTGTTGCGTATATCATGGATAATTTGATTGCCGAAAAAAAAATAAAACCCATGTTGGTGGTTATGACCAATGGTCTAACGGATGGATCATGGGCCGGGGGTAGTTCAGTTGAAGGGATGGATCTTCTTGAAGATGAGTTGCTAAACGACGTGAAGCCGCTTGTCGAGCAACGATTTAATGTGGGTAAGGATAAGTCATCTCGGGCCATAGCTGGTTTATCTATGGGAGGAGGGCAGGCTTTCGTGATCGGTATGCGAAATAAAGATACTTTCCAATATATAGGTCAATTTAGCTCGGGACTTTTGAGTGATCCAGCATTTGATTTTGATCGCTATATCCCCAATATGTCAGCTTTAAAATCTTCTTCCAATAGTCAAGCTGTCTATATCTGGTCCAGCTGTGGTACCAAAGATCCTCGGTACAACGGACATTTAGCTTTTCTCCAGAAGTTGAAAAGCTATGGGGTTGATTATGTCTATGACCAGGCAGATGCTGGCCATGAATGGTCATTCTGGAGGGGACAATTGGAAAAATTTGTCCAACAGATCTTTAAAGAGCACAAGAAATAGAAAATATACAAGAGAAACAAAACTATACTTATAGAAGATGAATTTAATATTTGAAAATCGTAGACAAGCTATCGAACAAGCACATCAGGAACTAATTTCTCGAAAAAATACGCCATTATTGCCAGGAAATGGGATATACGAGCGGTATACCTATCCAGTTCTGACTGCTGATCATACACCACTTCATTGGCGTTATGATTTTGATGAGGAGAGAAATCCCTTTCTGATGGAGCGTTTCGGCATCAATGGGACATTCAATGCTGGGGCAATCAAGTGGCAGGACAAATATATTATGGTTGTGCGTGTAGAGGGTAATGATCGCAAGTCATTTTTTGCTATTGCTGAAAGTGAAAATGGCATAGATGGTTTCCATTTTTGGGATTATCCGATAGATATTCCCGAGACCGAAATTCCAGATACCAATATCTATGATATGCGTCTCACGCTACACGCGGACGGATGGATCTATGGTATTTTCTGTACCGAACGCAAAGATCCCGCAGCTCCTGCTGATGATCTATCTTCGGCAGTTGCAGCTGCCGGCATTGTACGTACTCGCGACTTGGTCACATGGGAACGCTTGCCAGATTTACAATCCAGCAGTCAGCAGCGCAATGTGGTCCTCCACCCCGAGTTTGTCGATGGTAAGTATGCACTTTACACACGTCCACAGGATAGTTTTATTGATGCAGGCAAAGGTGGTGGAATAGGTTGGGGGCTGGTAGACAGTATGGAAAATGCGGTTGTTTCCGAAGAGAAAATTATAAATCACCGACACTATCATACCATTAAAGAGCTTAAGAATGGGCAAGGGCCAGCGCCCATTAAAACCGAGCGTGGCTGGCTACACCTGGCACATGGCGTACGGATGTGTGCTGCAGGCCTTAGGTATGTACTCTATCTTTTTGTAACAGATCTGGCACATCCCGACCAAATAATTGCTGAACCCGCGGGACATTTTATGGCACCCAAGGGTATAGAAAGAGTAGGAGATGTCTCCAACGTACTCTTTTCAAATGGCTGGATCGCAGACCCCGATGGTACCGTTTATATCTATTATGCTTCGAGCGATACACGGATGCATGTCGCCTTATCATCGATAGACAGATTGCTTGATTATTGTTTTAATACAGCCCAGGATGGATTTCGGTCAGCAGCATCAGTCAAGGTCGTACATACGATCGCTTCAAAAAATCTGAATAGTTAGATTTGTATCCAGAATACCTACTTATGAGAATTGAAAATGAAAAAATCTCGTTGAGAGAGAAAATCGGATATGGCCTGGGAGATGCAGCGTCGTCCATGTTCTGGAAGCTGTTTGGTATGTACCTGATGTTTTTTTATACCGATATTTTTGGTATGGAGGCGAAAGCTGTTGGTACCATGTTTTTGATCACCAGAGTTTGGGACTCGTTGTTCGATCCCATTATAGGTGCACTTGCAGACCGTACACGGAGCCGTTGGGGCAAGTTCAGACCATTCATCCTTTATGTTGCCATACCCTTTGGTTTGATCGGTGCAGCAACATTTTATACGCCTGATTTTTCGCATACCGGAAAAATTATCTATGCCTACCTGACTTATTCCTTGATGATGATGGTGTATTCGGCGATCAACGTACCATATGCATCATTATTGGGTGTAATGAGTCCCTTTCCCAAAGTGCGTAATGTACTGGCTACCTTTCGGATGACATTCGCCTATATCGGGAGTTTTGTTACCCTGCTTTTATTCAACCCATTAATAGATTTTTTCAGTAAGGCGGGAGCAGATCTTACGTCACTTCAGCATGGTTGGTTTATGGCTGCACTAGTTATTGCTGCATTTTCAACGATACTTTTTTTGCTATGTTTTTATTGGACAAAGGAAAGGGTTGTAGAGGTGACGGCGCATCACTCGACATTAAAGCAAGATATCGGAGACTTGCTAAAAAATGGTCCTTGGTGGATACTGCTGGGAGCCGGGGTGGCGGCTCTTGTTTTTAATTCCATTCGGGATGGAGCAACGCTATACTACTTCAAGTATTATGTTGAGGAGCATCAAATCGACCGAATCATGATTTTTGAGGTACCATTTGTATTAAGTGGACTTTATTTGGCCCTTGGGCAAGCTGCTAATATATTAGGTGTTGTATTAGCAGCTCCTGTCAGTAATCGTATCGGAAAAAAAAGCACCTATATGATTGCCATGCTTATTGCTACGGTGGGAAGTATTGCCTTTTACTGGTTGGGCAAAGAAGATCTAATTCTTATATTTTCTCTTCAGGTACTCATCAGTATTTGCGCCGGGAGCGTATTTCCCTTGCTTTGGTCGATGTATGCCGACTGTGCAGATTATTCCGAACTACGCACAGGCAATAGGGCAACAGGTTTGATCTTTAGTTCTTCATCGATGAGTCAGAAGCTCGGCTGGGCATTTGGGACGGCTCTGACAGGTTGGCTATTGGCCTATTATGGTTTTCAGGCCAATCAGCAGCAGAGTGACGAAGCACTTCATGGTATTCGGATGTTCTTGAGTTTTTTCCCTGCAATCGGTACTGTATTATCCGTGTTGTTCATAAGTTTTTACCCTTTGAGCGAAAAACGGATGGATCTGATCCTTAATGATCTAAAGAATAAAAGAGAGGCTGATCTTGAAAAAAAATAGATGAATCAATACATTTAGCTTGAATTAAATGAATCGTTTTAGAGAAATACTTGAAAACAACATACTTCCATTTTGGAGTGAAAAAATGGTCGATCTGGAATTTGGCGGTTTTTACGGAAAGATGGATGGGCATAATCATTTGGTGCCCTATGCTAGCAAAGGAGCTGTTATGCACGCGAGGATCCTCTGGACGTTCTCAGCTGCCTATCGCCAATTTAACGATATATCCTATTTACGAATGGCTGAACGGGCTTACCACTACCTACGCGATAATTTTATCGATAAAGAATATGGGGGAGTTTATTGGGAGCTTGATTATCAGGGCAAGCCCCTCAATACAAAAAAACAGACCTATGCACAGGGCTTTGCACTGTATGGTTTCTCGGAGTTTTACAGAGCTACGGGAATATCCGAAGCTTTGGAGTTATCAATAGATCTTTTTAAGTTGATTGAGCATACTTTTGATGATGAGTCTGGCGGATATTTGGAAGCATTTTCGCGCGACTGGTCACCGATAGCCGATATGCGGCTGAGTGAAAAAGACGAGAATCAGGTCAAGACCATGAATACTCATTTACATATTCTTGAGCCCTATACCAATCTGCTACAGGTGTGGCCAGATGATCAATTAATTTCAGCCCAAAAGGATCTGGTCGATCTTTTCGTTAGCAAAATCTATGATTCGCGTACAGGGCATCTCAATCTTTTTTTTGATCGGGAGTGGAACTCAACAACTGATACCATATCATATGGTCATGATATTGAAGCAGCATGGCTTTTGTGGGAAGCTACTACCGTATTGAATATTCCCGCACTCTCCCAATCCATCAAAGATATTGTGACCAGCATTGGCCTCGCCGCCGTGGAGGGGATCCTTCCTGACGGAAGTATGGCTTACGAATTTAGAGATGGTCATTTAGATGACGAAAGACATTGGTGGGTACAGGCCGAGGCAGTAGTTGGTTATAGCTATCTGTCCAAAATTGTACCTGATTCCAAGTTTTTAGATTTAGCAGAAAATGTCTGGAAATTTATTCAGACAAAACTTATTGATGTTCAATTTGGAGAATGGTACTGGAGTGTATTGCCCGATGGACAAATGAATCGTAACGATGATAAGGCGGGTTTCTGGAAATGTCCTTATCATAACGGCCGGATGTGTTTAGAAATGCTTCGGTTTAATGACCACGTCTGCTAATAATTGATAACCTAAGACTAAACATTTTGTTGAAATTTTCTAACTCTATGTGTAGGTGTTTTAACATTTTGACTCATAGTTCTTTATGGGTATAAAGAAAGGGGGTGCTTTCTATTAAGTGTCCCCTTAAGTGGAGCTGGAGAGATTCGAACAGGTTAGGGGCACTATACCAAAAAGGACCATATTGATGAGACAATATATAAATCATTTTTGCTCTGATTGCGACTTCTATCTTTTCGAGTTCAGCGGTTACCAGCTTACGCAGTCCTCTATCAAAACAATACATGTTAAATGTGGATACGCGAAACGGTCTTGCGGCACATCCCAAGTTCCCTTGAGATCTCCCGCAAAGATTTGCCGTGTTCCAAAAGTGTTTTTATCGTATTGTACATAGCCACTTTATACATAACGCTGAGATTTTATTATACTCTCAACAAGTAAAACCTTAATTGTTTAAGGTGGTGGCATTTTAATGCGAATTGCTGGGGGTATCTATATGCGAATTAACAATTGAGACCTCGGACTGTCTTTTTTGTCTTGCCATTTCGACGATTGCTATTGCCCGAAGCTTTCTCTTCGTTCAAGTGGTTTTCCAGTTCTCCATCCATCATTGATTCCAACAGATGCTTCATTAACGGCGCTAGGACGCCATCATTGGGAGACAAACTTTTACCTTCGTAAAGACCTTGCATGGCTTCTGCCTTGAAGCGTTCAAAGTCGAATGGGTCTTTTTCTTTCATGACCGTGTCGTTTGAATAATTGAATATACATAATCTTATTGAATTATTCCTCTGACACAGTTCATGTTACAGTCTCCATTTCTATAATTAATACACTTTGTGGTACGATGCTGTTACCTCTTTTGTTTTTTCATTTCTTCTATCTCTCGCTTTAGCTGGTCTCGATCTTCTTTCTTGTAAAATTCTAACTCCGTTGCAGAATAATCGTACTTGAATAATCTCGCTTTTATTCTGGTATTATTGACAAAAATACCAAAGTCTATGTTTGCTATAGTGAGAAAACCAGCACTATTTCCATCAATTTCGATACTTCCAAATTTTGTGAGTTTTGCCAGTCTTGTACTGAATGATCCATCTGTGTCTGAAGATACTTTTTTGAGCGTATTTCCTTCCGAGTCTAAAAATCGTATCTCTGCATTGGGTACCTTCCTTTTTTTCTTAGCTTCAGTGATAATGCCTGAAATCGTCACAGAATCTTCCGAATCGTTCTCGTCTAAATAGCTTGAAGATTCGTACCCGCCCAATACTTTATTGTTTATTGTTTTAGGTCTGATGACAGAACATGATGAGAAACAAAAGATCAAAAAAAAGACTAAAATTTTAATAGCCCAGATCAACTTATAACACCTATCTATGTTTTCTATTTGCTTTTTCAACTTCTTTCCTCAACTTTTTCTGGTCCTTTTTTGAACCTATTTCATTAATATACATGGGCTGCCTTGGTAATTTTATGTCTAAGGCGTAGGTTTTAAAATTTGTCGCAATGTAAACATGTTCGATAGTCATCCCCGTTCCAAATGTATCTACAATAATTTTTCCATGGAGCAATCCCTCGGATGGGATCGTTAGCGAAAATTCTCCATTTTTATCGGTGATGGCTGTACCAATTGTATCACTCTCTGAACTAAGAAAGAAAACTCTAGCAGAAGGAACATTTTCATTATTATGGCACATTCTCACTTTGCCTTTTATTAAAGGCGATATCTCATCATCTGTATAACCTTTACCTCGTTGGCTATAGCTGCTGCAGTTGTTTTGGTCTATATCAACCCAGTCGTTATAATTCTTCTTTGTGGAACAGCTAAAGAGTGTTAGCAAAAGAAGAAGTTTAAAACCACAAAGGTTTAACTTTATGCGTAATGCCATTATAAATTTGGACCTTTTTTATATTTCAAATAATAAACAAAAATTCTTTATATGAATAGATTCCGTTGTAAACAAGATGAAATTTTTAGCACCATCAAAAGCTTTTTTTTAACTTGCTTGTACCTACCTCTAAAATCTAACTCATTTCAATATTAATAATTTTTCTGAGTTGATTCTCATTTATATCTATTTATTATTTTGATTCTTGATTTCTTTAATCTCTTTTTTCGAAAGGGGTACTGTGCTTTTCATAACTCCATTTATAATAAACAGTTTCACAGCTATTTCTATTTGTGAATAAAATCGACCCATATCAACTTTTGCGATTTCAAGTTCACCTAATGAATTTCCATCGGATCCATTTATATTAATATTCCCGACAGTAGGTTCAGTTTTTATGGTAAACTTAAATCTTCCTTTACTATCAGCTGTTTTTTTAGCAATTAATTTATTATTTGTATCCCGAATTTCAATTTCTGCATTTGGTACTATTTTATTACTTCCTCCCATGCGCACCTCTCCCTGAAGTGATATTATTCCTTCAAGATCTTTATCATCTTTTAAATATTTTATATTTACAATCGAAAACCCTGTGCTGTTAGATGGCTTGCCGCCCAATGCAAATCCGAAACAAATAGGCGCAAAACTGAACGAGATTGCGAACAAAGCCCGCACGGCAGGCGACTATCGTGAAATAGGCAACCTCTACGGGTTTCAATTATTGGTTAAAACAGAACTTCCAAAGGATAATTCAACACTCGAAAGGGTCAATAGATTTTTTATAACTGGCGAGGGCAATATCAAGTACACCTACAATAACGGTTTGATGGCAAAAGACCCCGAAACCGCCGCAATGAATTTTTTAAGGGCTTTGGAAAAACTGCCGGGCTTTGTGAAGCAGGAGCAGGAGAAAATCGCTGAAATACCAAAAGACCTACCGATACTTCAGGAAGTGGTTAACGGTACTTGGGCTAAGGAAAGTCGATTGAGTGATCTTAAAACGGAACTGGCTGCCGTAGAAAGAAAGATACAGCTATCTATTACGCCGGAAACCAAACAAGATGCTTCGGAGCAGGCAGAAAAGCAGAATGAAGCCCCAAAGGTGCAGGAAAGCATTATACGGACAAAAGGCGTTCATTCACCTCGTGGCGTATTATAATAGTCGTTACTTTTCGTCCTTTTCGTCCATTTTTTTTTATTAGGGCTTCACACAGGCTGTCAAGGAATTTGGTTCGGTTTATCTTACGGGCTTTCAGTTCCATAAACGTATGGTAAAAATCGCCCAATTCAATATTAAAGGCATCTTCAAATGCTTTAGCAATCAATTTTATATCTGTATTCCCATTGTTAAATACACCGTGGGAGTACAGTGCATATATGAGTTCAGTCAGTGCCGTTTTGCTTGCCGTCCATTTCAATGAATTGTCCGAACCCCTTTTCACATTGATGTTATTGAGCCTGTCTTCCAAATAAACTTGTATCAGGTCATTGGCAATAATCTTGGCAACCTTATAATCGTGTGAAGTAGAAAAACGATGGTCTGCTTCAAAATAAAATGTGTCTAACCACAGCCTTATATCGTGCTTGCCACGCACAAAGAATTTTTCGTCAACGAAAGAATTATTGCTGCGGTAATACTTGTAAAAATCAAGGTTGTTTTCAAAGAACCTTTTTAGCTTTTTCAGTTCTTTGGTAAAATATTTCTTGGTACGCTTGTTCCCGTAGGGTCTTCTTGTTTCGATTTTATAGATGGCATTGTAGTAGATGAGCTTTGAAACAATAACAGGTTTCTGATACTTGAAAAAATGGATTTCTTCTTCCATATTCTTAAAGTCATTTTTCAGTACAAAGTCCTTTAAGTCGGCAAGGCTTTGTATGATATGGTGTATAACGGCTTCAATTCTTTTTATGGGGCAGTCGGTTTCAATCTCCAGTTCCTGGATTGCAGTTTCCAATTTAAGATATGTTTCATTGTAAAATTTATCCATTCGCTTCATTTTGATGTAATATATTATTGGTTAATACAGAAAAGCTAACACTGTTCGTATTAGCTTATGATGCAATTACTGCTTAAAAAAATTCAACCTCTACCGTATTGATGATGGAACGATAGATAGATTTTTGTTGCATACTTTAAAGGGTTGTAGTATGATGCAGGTTAGTCTTTGCGAATTACACCTGCATCACCTCCTTTTTTTTACCGATATTTTTTTACGGTTATGCAGTTTACAACCCTTAGTTATTTAATTTTAATAAGTCAATGCCAGCCCCACACCAAAGCCCATATCGCTATCATAGTGGGTACGTATACCTATATTCTTATTAATGATATACCTAAGTTCTCCCATATACTCTAAGTCGGTATTCACCATAAAACCACCTCTTAGTCTTTTTGAAATTGGTATATCTTCACGCATTAACTGCAATCTCACAATTCCATCATGATATACTTCTGCCTGAAAATTGACCAGCATAGGTAACGTATACATAAACCCTAAACTGAACGCCCTGCGGGTGTCTTTCTTGTTGGTTTGTCCAAATATGTTCTTTTCGTGTTCATCTTCTCCCATTTTACGGTAGCGGTAATCAAAACCTACAAAGGGCATGAACCATTGCATCTTTCCAATGTATCTACCTAAATGGGTTTCTACTTCATAACCGTGCATACTATTATAGCCTAAACGCCATTCTGTTCCTAATTGGTAGCGTGCATTCATTAGCATAGCTTCTCCATCATTACCATTGGTTGCAAAATCGTTTTGTGCCATAAAATGAGGCATATTACTTTCTCTTTGCAATTCTTTATAGGCTTTTGCCTTGTCGGGTAGATAGGGGTTATTGTAGTCTCCAACTTCAAAGACCCTGTTCATTCCCGCCATCATGTGATATAATATATGGCAATGAAAGAACCAATCACCTTCCTCATTTGCTAAAAACTCAATGGTATCTGTTTCCATAGGCATGATATCCAACACATTTTTAAGCGGCGATTTTTCGCCTTTTCCGTTTATCACCCTGAAATCAAATCCGTGAAGATGCATTGGATGCCGCATCATTGAATTATTATAAATGGTAATCCGTAGAATTTCTCCTTTTTTTACAGGTATTTTGTCAGTTTCCGAAAGTATTTTATTATCCATGCTCCATACATAGCGGTTCATGTTGCCAGTAAGTGTGAATTTCAACTCTTTTACAAGCGCATCATTTGGAAGAGAGGTGTTATAAGGTGATTGCAACATAGCATAATTTAATGTTTTGATGTCTCCCAAGGCATTAGCGTTGTAACGGTTAGCGTCGTTATCCATATCCATACCCTCATGCTTACTGTGGTCTGCTTTTTTTGTTGCATCTCCGGTAATTTCGGGATACATCACTACATTCATGTCCATTTGGTTAAGGCTCATCTTCATGCCCATATCGTTCAAATCGCCATTCATTTTCATCATATCGTTCATCATCTTCATCCCCTCGAAATACTTCAATCGTGGGAGTGGAGAAATAAGCTGTTTGACCCCATCACCTATAAAGTAACTCGCAGATTGTGTCCTGTCTTCGGTTGTTGCTAAGAACTCGTAAGCCAAACCATCTTGAGGGATAGTCACTACAATATCGTAAGTTTCAGAAACGGCAATGATTAACCTGTCCACCTCTACAGGCTCAACATCATTCCCATCATTCGCTACTACTGTAATTTTTCCTCCAGCATACCGTAGCCAGAAATATGAAGACGCCCCTCCATTGGAAACACGCAATCTGACTTTGTCGCCTGCTTTTAGCTTTTTACCATCAATTGTTTTCAAATCGGTGCTATGGCTACCATTTATTAGGATTTTATCATAGTAAATGTCACTGACATCCATCGCCAGCATCCGCTTCCACTCGTTTTTTACCTTTACCCCTAATTTTCCCTCCTTAATAGCTTCAACATATGATTGTGTTGCGCCTTTCTTAATGGCCGCCCAATCATTTGCATTGTGTAGCATACGGTTGATATTATCGGGGTTAAGATTTGTCCACTCACTTAATATAATTGGAACGGTCGGCAAATCGTCAATTCCTTTTCTGAATGTCTTATCATCGCTTCTTTTCTTCATGATAAAACTTCCGTACATGCCAATCTGCTCCTGCAATCCTGAGTGGGAATGGTACCAGTGCGTACCATGCTGGATAATCGGAAAACGGTAGGTGTAGGTTGTGCCCGGTGCGATGGGTTTTTGTGTAAGCCAGGGCACACCGTCTTCTTTATTGGGCAGGAACACACCATGCCAGTGAAGTGATGTGCTTTCTTTCAATTGGTTGTGCACCACTATTTCGGCAGTGTCGCCCTCGGTAAAGGTAAGGGTGGGCATGGGGATTTGCCCGTTTACGGCAATCGCCCGCTTTTGCTTACCTGCATAGTTGACAAGGGTATCTTTTACATACAGGTCGTAATGCACTACTTTCTGTGCAAACAACGTTTGGGTGCAAAGCAGTATCAGCACTGTTTGCAGTATTCTTATGGGTATTTTTTTATATCTGTTCATTCGTTGAAAAATTTTATTTAATGCTGTCTTCCATTGTGCCAAACCACGCCATCAAAACCTGCTTATCCTCCGGTGATAATACTGCATTGCGATGGATGAGTGTGTATGACGACAAAGGCATTTCCCCGTCCTTGACCTGCCCCGCCATAGCCCTGAACTTGTTACGCTGCCTGCGGGCAGAATATTCGCCAAATTCGCTAAAGTTGAGTTCCTCTTTCCCCTTTTTTATATGCTCTGCCATGTACCATGCTCCGGGCTGGATACGACTGTACCACGGATAGCGGGTATTGTTGCTATGGCAGTCATAACAGGACTGGACAAGGATAGCCTTTACATTTTGGGGTACGGCGTACACCCTTTCGATATGGGTGGCTGGCACTTCATCCGCCTGGTTCCGTAACGGCTGAAAGAACTGTATGCCGATGAGGACGACAGCCAGCCCCAATATGATTTTCTTCTTTATGGTCATAATTATTTTATTGTGGCTTCATCTTTTTGTGTCTACTGTTTTTTCACATACTTGGCATAATTCTCCTTGTTTTCAAAATAAGAAACTTCACCGTTATTTCCTGTCACAGCAATCACCGCATTAGCTTTGTCTACCTGCTTATGGGAATAGGGGTCTATCGCCATCCGCACGGTCGCATCTTTTGGAATACGTTCCTTACACATTTCGCAACATCCGTAATAGGTTTTACCATCAAATTTTACGTCAAACTGCCTTTTGCCCATATAGGCATCGTTGACCATGCAGACTTCATCCGATGGAACCAATTCACCTATTTGGTTACTATGCCCGTGGCTTTCCGGAGTTGCCTGCGAATGCTGTGTCGCTTCATCCTTATTTGACCCTACCTGTCCGCAAGCGGTGAATAGCAGGGCTGATAAGGAAATAAAGCCGATTATTATTTTGCTCATGTCGAAACTGTTTTTTAAATTTTATTATTTACTTTCTTCAAACTCTTTTAGCTTGCGCTTCATCAGTTCAATTTCTTCCGCTTGGGTTTTAAGTATGTTTTTTTGCAGCTCTATCAGTTCCGGGTCGGTCAGGTGTGCCTTTTCGGACATCAATATGGCTGCTGCGTGATGGGGTATCATACCCTTTGCAAACTGCTTGTCCCCGACATTGATTTGTTCCCTGATACCAAACCATGAAAAGATGCCAACAGCAACCGAGATGATGGCTATCGCCCAATTCATCTTCCTGTTGGGGTACATTACTTTCATTACCACTAATTCGATAAGCAACATTGCCGAAGTCATCAGCAGGGTCATATACAAATTGTTGATATTGGGTATAAGGTTGCGCAACCCGTCTATCATAGCGTACATAATAAAATACATTGCACCGAACATTACGACAGCCATAATCGCAAAGCGTTTGTACATGGCTGAAGCATGGCTTGAATTGTGCGCACCATGCCCTGAAGCATGACCTGTATGGTGGTTGTTCTGCATATTTTCCATAACCCTAAATTTTATTTGCTGTTAATTGTTTTTTCCACCTTACCGCAGGTCAGCATTTTAGAACCGTAGTAAGGGTTTTTGATTTCCTTGTTTTCGCTGAACCAAACAGCACCCTTACCGTCATTGAACATCGGGCAATGGTCCTGATACAATGTTTGCGATGTACCGAACAAATCAATCAGGTCTTTCAAATCTTCGCCAAGCGAGGCCAAATGTTCCCGCTGGTGGTGGATGTTGCCGACATTTTCCCCGATATGTTCTGCGTGTTCTTTAGCATCGTCCGCTATGTCCATGTACTTTTTGTGCTTATCGGCAGGAACGGCTTTCATGTCCACTTTATTCAGGGTAGCTAACAGCTTTTTCCCTGAACTGGCGGCAGCTTTGTCATCGTCCGAAACAAGGGCGTTCTTTAAGGACAGATAATCGGTAACTATGGGCGCAATAGAAAAGTTTTTTGCTTCTTCTTTTCCTGTTGCTTTTGCTTCCTGACCGCTCGGAGTTTCACTCACAACGGGCGCAGCTACCGTATCATCCTCTTTTGGTTGGGAAGCTGACTGTTCTTGTGATACAACAGCAGTATCACTTGAAGACTGCTCGTTTTTGTTGGATGCCTGATTGCATGATACTGTTACAAATGCCATGATAACAGCAATGATTGATAATGTTAGATTTTTCATTTTTATTTATTTTTTGATTTTTAAAAAACTTGCGTTAATAGCCACTACAATGGTGCTTACACTCATCAGCACAGCACCCATAGCGGGACTTAAAACAAAATTCGGATAGAGTACGCCTGCCGCAAGCGGTATTGCCACCACGTTGTAGCCAACCGCCCATATCAGGTTCTGTACCATCTTTTTGTAGGTAAGTTTGCCGAAGTCAATCAGTTTGACCACATCCCTCGGGTCGCTGTCTACCAATATGATATCCGCTGTTTCGGCAGCCACGTCCGTACCGGAACCCACGGCAATGCCCACATCTGCCTGTGCCAGTGCAGGTGCATCATTTACACCATCACCAGTCATTGCTACGATTTCGCCTTTTGCCTGAAACTCCTTTACTTTCTCCTGCTTGTTGTGCGGAAGCACATTAGCCAAATACCCGTCCATACCCAATTTTCCGGCTACGGCAGCAGCAATCCTGTCGTTGTCCCCGGTGAGCAGAAAGGACTTGATGCCCATTTTTTTGAGTTCCTCAATCGCCTGTGCCGAACCCTCACGGATGCTGTCTGCCAAAGTAATGATGCCGATTACCCGGTCATCAATGAGGACAAAGTTGACCGTTTCGGCCTCTTGATTGATTTCGTTTGGAATTTCAGGCAGGGAAAGGTGGTTTTCGGTGAAATAATTCGGGCCGCCAGCTACGACATTTTTCCCGTTCACAACACCTTTAACACCTATGCCCTGCATATAGCTGAAGTTTTCAGACTTCCATAAGGCAAGGCTCTTTTCTTTCAATGTAGCCATAATGCCTTTGGCGATATGGTGTTCCGAATTTTGCTGTACTGCGGCAGCATACTGGATAACCTCATCGGCATTATATTCGTCTGTTAACGGTATAACCTTTTCTACGGCATGGGAACCTTTGGTGAGCGTTCCGGTCTTATCAAAAATGACAGTGGAAAGTTTTCGGGTGGTTTCAAATGCTGTGCGGTTGCGGATGAGCAGACCATTGGTCGCCGATAGCGTTGTGGAAATGGCGACCACCAACGGGATAGCCACGCCCAATGCGTGCGGGCAGGCCGTTACCATTACCGTCACCATTCTTTCAAGCGCAAAGGCAATATCTCCACTGCTTGCATACCAATAGGCAAATGTGCCTATGCCAACGGCAATGGCAATAAAGGTGAGCCATTTGGCAACTTTGTCCGCAAGGTTTTGCGTATTGGACTTAGTAGCTTGTGCCTCCTGCACAAGATTGATAACCCTGTTCAGGTAGCTGTCTTTTCCAACGGCTGTTACCTTAACTTTAAGCGCACCATCGCCATTGATAGAGCCTGCGATGACCTTTCCGTCCTTTTCCTTTTTCACGGGAATACTTTCTCCGGTAAGCATGCTCTCGTTGATATACGAAAGCCCCTCCAGTACCAATCCATCGGCTGGAATTTTTTCACCCGGTTTTATGATAGCCGTTTCACCGCTTTGCAGGTCTTCAAGCTTTATTTTTACCGCTTCTCCGTTTCGCTCCACCGTGACATCGTTAGGCAGCAAAGCAACCAATGATTGCAAAGCCCGTGAAGCAGCCATTTGGGAACGCATTTCCAGCCAATGCCCTAACAGCATGATGTCGATAAGCGTAGCCAGTTCCCAAAAGAAGTCCATGCCCTGCAAGCCAAATACAACGGCTACGGAATAGACATAGGCTACGGATATAGCGATAGCAACAAGTGTCATCATCCCTATGGCTTTGGCGTTCACCTCGCCAATCATTCCCTTTAGGAACGGCAAGCCTCCATAGCTATAAATCACTGTACCCAATGCCAGCAGCACATATTTATCTCCATTGAAAGCAAGGCTGAAACCCAACCATTGCTGTATCATGTGTGACAGGAGCAGGATAGGGATTGTAATGACGAGGCTTATCCAAAAACGAGCGAGAAAATCGCCTGTATGATGCCCCTCATGTTTGTTAAAGCTATCTCTGGCTTGGTTATGATGAGAATGCCCGGAATGCCCATGTCCTGATTTTTGTACATGAGAAACTGAGCTACCGCCAACGGGAACCAGTGCCATGCCACAAAGCGGGCATTTGCCTGGTTCGTCTTTTAGCACCTGCGGGTGCATGGGACACGTGTATTTTTTCATAATAAGGGGTTTTAAAAGTTATGTTGCACTTAATTTTTTTGCCATCTCATGGGTCATTTCTTCGGCATAAGCACCATAGGCATCCACAAGTACGCCTTTATTCTTACCAGCATTGGACGATATGGCATAAATCACGGCATTGTTATCAGGACTGCTGTCGAGGCTTTCAAACCTATGGGTTTCCGTAACCGTAAAATCCTCCGGTTTTAGTTTCAGGCTCCTTGACGCACAGTACAGGCAGTCCGGCAACAGACTAAAGTCCATACTGTATCCACGCTGTCTTAGGTCTTTAAGCGCCTGCACCATGTCATTGTACTGTACCATAGCTTTCAGACCTGTTATTTAATGGTTTCGACCGTACTGCCGCAGGTAAGCATCTGTGAGCCGTAATATGGGTTTTTAACAGCATTCTCTTTACTTAGCCAATTGGCTCCCTTACCTCCATTGTACATAGGGCAGTGCTGGTAATAAACGGGAGTATCCTGTTTAGACACTTTGGCCAGTGTGTAGATGCTTCCCGAAAGTGCCGCAAAAGCACTTCTTTGTTTTGCAACATCTTTTGATTTTGAAATGCTTTCCGCATTGGCCGTCAAGTCCTGCATCACTTTCATCCAAGCCGTATGTTCCTCTGCCGATAGCTTATTCATATCGACTGCTTTAAGGGATGCAGCCAATTCAGCGGCTTTGGCAGATGCGGTCGCCGCATCGGTTTTTATCAAAGCATCTTTCACTGAAAAGTAGTTGTCAAATACAGCCTTTAGCTGTGATTGGTTTTGGGCTGCATCTTTGTTAGCTGCCATTTGACTATGGTCGTGATTGCCATGTCCGGCATTCATGTCCATTCCCGCCTCCTTGTTTTTGGCAACCGTCTTCACTGGTCTATCATACTGGCAGCAACCAGCCAGTTTAGCATATACGTCATCCGGCGCACGGAACTTCTCACTGTCATAACCAGCCAAAGCGATACGTTTCAGGATTTCATCCTGATTTGTTTTGTCGCCGTCATAGGTGAGCGTAGCCATCTTGGTATCTTTGTTCCAGTCCACACTGGCTACCTTTTTTACGTTACCTGCCTTTTCGATGGTGGTTTTGCATATACCACAATTGCCGTAAATCTTTACGGTTTCTGTTTTCGCATTCTTGATTTGTGCGAAGCCGTTTATTGATGATAGTAATACGGCGATTACCATCACTATTTTTGATAATGATTTCATAATAATTACATTTTGAGAAACGGGGGATTGATAAACCCATTTCTGTTTTAAATTTTAAATAAATGATACAAATAGGGGATTTGCAAAAGCCGGAACAGCTTCTGACAGGACATACCTATGGCTATCAGGCCATAGTTTTAGCTTATTTTAGGCGGTAGCCAAATGGAGAAAAAGCCCGAAGAATAGTAGGCTTCTTTGAAACCGAATTTTTGCTTTTTAGCTGCTGCTAAGTGATTTTTTGCCTTTAATTCGATTACGGTTGGGACATTTAGGGAAGAGGTTGAAGCACCGCACCTGCAAGAGCTGTGGGAACAACCGCCCCCGCATTTGTCACTTTTGCATTTTTTACAGGATTTGCTCTTGCAACCTTTTTTATGTTCTGATTTTTTGGATTTCTCCTTTGAGCAGAAAGACTGCTCGGTCTTTGTTGAATTTTTGGAACAGGCATAGCTCTGACTTGGCATCATAAAGAAAACCAAACAGAACAATGTCAAAATGCCTATATGTATTCTATAATTTTTCAACGCAACAAAGTTACAAATTAGATTGGTTTTTTTTATATCGTTTTACGTTTTTTTTGCTATATGGAAAAATAATGCCATATACGCAATAACCTATCGCCTTTTTTCAGAATTGATAAAATGCCCTTTTTCATCAACCCAACCTCATGGAAATTCGGTCGGAAAAAGGGCATTTCAAAAAGTTGCTGGCTTAGGCATCCAAAGGTTCTATTTTGAAGCCTGCCTTTTGCACGGTCGATATTACTTCCTGCTCGGTAATGCCCTCGGACTTCACGGTAAGTACCTTGTCCTTGTTGGCCGTGTCCACTTCCCAATGGCAGATGCCCTCTGCGTTGTCCAAGTGCGGCTTTACAGATGCGATACAGCCGCCGCAATTGATGTTCGTCTTGAATTGAAATTGTTTATTTTCCATTGTTTACAAATTTTAGAGTTATCTGATAATGCAAATTTCCGTACTATTCAGTTAGTTATTGTTGTGTAATTTCTTGTTTGATTTGTGAGATTTACTGTTTTATTTCTTCCACTTCAACCGCAGGCTGTTACTGACCACGCTCACGCTGCTCAATGCCATTGCCGCACCCGCAATCATCGGGTTGAGCAGGAAGCCGTTAACAGGGTAAAGGATGCCTGCCGCTACCGGAATGCCGATTACGTTGTAGATAAACGCCCAGAACAGGTTTTGCTTGATGGTGGCTACGGTCTGTTTGGACAAGCGTATTGCCTGCGGTATCTTGGTCAGGTCGGACGAAATGATGGTCATCTTGGCTACGTCCATTGCGATGTCGCTGCCTTTGCCCATTGCGATACTTACATCGGCTGTTGCCAATGCGGTGCTGTCGTTGATACCATCGCCCACCATTGCCACTACCTTTCCTTTACTTTGCAGTTCTTTCACAAAGTCGGCTTTATGCTGTGGCAAAACTTCGGCTTTGTAATGCTTGATGCCTGTCTGCTCCGCAATGGCTTTAGCGGTAGCTTCATTATCTCCGGTCAGCATATACAGGTCAATGCCCATTTCCTGCATTTCCCGGATAGCCTGCACCGATGTTTCCTTAATCTTATCGGCGATAGCGATTACAGCAAGAGCCTTTTTGCTGTTTGCAAACCAGATAACGGTTTTAGACTGTTTGCCCCATTCTTCGGCCTGGTCTTGTAATTCTCCGGCAATGGCAATGTTGTTTTCTGCCAATAGCTTTTTGTTGCCTACATAATAGGTTTCGTTGTCATGGTCTGCTTTTGCGCCTTTGCCCGTAATGCTGTCGAACATGGATAAAGAGGTGGCCGCTACATCGCCAAGATGCTTCACTACGGCTTCTGCCAATGGATGCTCGGATTGCTTTTCGATGCTCAAAAGGATTTCTTTTGCAGTGTCCTCATTGTTCAGCCATTTAATGCCCGTTACCTGTGGTCTTCCCTCGGTGATGGTTCCGGTTTTGTCCAAAACGATGGCATTTACTTTTTTGGCCAGTTCCAAACTTTCGGCATCCTTTATCAAAATGCCATTTTCAGCACCTTTACCAACGCCTACCATAATAGCGGTGGGTGTCGCTAAGCCTAAAGCACAGGGGCAGGCAATGACCAATACCGTAACGGCTGCCAACAGACCTTGAACAACCCCGTTTTCGCCTCCCAAAATCAACCATAGCGTAAATGTCAGGATGGCAATACCTATCACTGTGGGAACAAAGATGCCCGCAATCCTATCGACCAGTTTCTGTACGGGTGCTTTGCTTCCCTGTGCATCCTGCACCATTTTGATGATGTGGGCAAGCATGGTTTCTTTGCCCACTTTTACCGCCCTGAACCGGAAGCTGCCTTTTTGGTTAATCGTTCCTGCAAATACTTTTTCTTTTTCTTTTTTCAATACAGGTACAGGCTCACCGCTTAACATGCTTTCGTCCACATACGAATTGCCCGATATGACCATGCCGTCTACCGCAATCTTTTCACCGGGCTTTACGAGTATCACATCGCCTGCGCTTACGTCTTCGATAGCGGTCTGCTTTTCCGTTCCGTCCGCCTGTACCACGATGACCGTTTTTGGCTGCAAGCCCATCAGCTTCTTAATGGCTGAAGAGGTGTTGCCTTTGGCTCTTTCTTCCAGCAGTTTTCCCAAGAGGATGAATGCGATAATAACGGCAGCCGCTTCAAAATATACGTGAGCATGCAGTCCCCGTTGATGCCAAAAGTCGGCAAACAGCATATTGAAAACACTGAACAGGTAGGCAATACCTGTACTCAATGCCACCAGCGTATCCATATTGGCGGAACGGTGCTTTGCCTGCTTCCAAGCGTTTACAAAAAAATCCCTGCCCAACCATATTACAACGGGCGTGGAAAAGAGCCACATTATCGGGTCTGCATAGGGCATATCCATAAAGAACATTCCTATGATTACCACGGGCAGGGAAAGGATAATTGCCCAAATGGTCTTGTTTTTCAAGGTTCGGAATTTCTTTTCGTGGATGGCTTCGAGCGTTTCCTGCTGCTTGGTTTCGTCTTCAACCAATAGGTCGTAACCTACTCCCTGAACCGCTTTTTGCAAGGTGGAGGCATCGGTCATATTGGGCAGATATTCCACGGTAAGATTGCCCGTTGCAAAGTTCACGGAAGCATTAACTACTCCCGGTTGGTATTTCACAATGCTTTCGGCACTGCCCGCACAGGATGCACAGGTCATGCCCAATACCGGAAAAGCACTTTTAACCGTAGGAACTCCGTAACCTAAATCTTTAATTGCCTTAACAGCCTCGCCTACGGTTTCATTGCTATCTACTGTAATCGCTGCCCTTCGGTTGTTCAGCTCTACTTTATGGGTTTCTACGCCTTTTACCTGTGCCAATCCCTTTTCAACGATTAATGCACAGTGTTCGCTTTCTACATCCTCCAATGGAATGTATATATTTTCTCTGTTTGTCGCCATATTTGCCTGCTTTAATTTACAATACAAAATTGGCTATTATATTTATGGGTACTGGTGTGAAATTTTGGATTTGATTTGTAAGATTTACTTACACTTTATCCAACGGTTTTCTTTTATCCTCTTTAATCTGTTTGAAATGGCTTGGTGTTAGCCCGGTAACTTTTTTAAACTGGTTACTCAAATATGCCACGCTCGAATAATTTAGGCGGTTCGCAATCTCACTTAATGACAACTCATCATACACCAACAATTCTTTGACTTTCTCCACCTTTTGGGCGATAAAGTATTTTTCAATGGTTGTACCCTCTACCTCTGAAAACAGATTGGACAGGTAATTGTAATCGTGATGCAATTTGTCACTCAATACATCGGAAAGGTTGGTTTTTACATCACTATCCTGATGGTGTACCAGGTCAATGATAATGTTCTTTATCTTTTCTATTATCCTGCCTTTTTTATCGTCAATTACTTCAAATCCTAATGGCTCTAAAGTTTTGGACAAATTCTCTTTTTCCAGAGATGTTATTTCTTTGGAAAGAATAACTTCGCCCAGTTTTATATTTTTAGCATCTAATCCCAGTTTTTCCAATTCGTTTTGTACCACCATAATGCAACGGTCGCAAACCATATTTTTAATAAAGATTGTATTCATAACCCGTAGTGCATTATAAAAAAGGTTACTCATAATACGAAAATTTCGTATATTGTATTGACTACCAATCTAATACATTATGAATAACCTAGATGCAATTTACGATTTTATTTTAAAGGAATTAAGAAAATTAACCATCAAAGAAAATTTTTATTTCAAACCAATTAAACCAAAATTATCTGATTTAGAACTCATTGCAATAAATATTTCTGCAGAATATTTATCGATAGATTCAGAATATCAGTTGTTTAGATACCTCTCTAATTCAAAACTAAAGGGAATGATTGAGAGAAGTGTGTTTAATCGCAGAAAAAGAAAGCTTTTCTTACACTTGGAAAATATAAGAAAACTTATGGTTGATAAATTTAATGAGATGGAAACCACTTTTATTGTAGATTCGATGCCTTTAGAAATCTGCAAAAACGCAAGAGCGAACCGCTCTAAAATTTGTAAGGAAAATGAATTTTCGTTTCCCAGCAAAGGTTATTGCGCTTCTCAATCGAGTTATTATTATGGTTACAAATTACATGCAGTTTGTTCTGTTTCCGGAGTTTTCCAAAGTTTTGATATTTCTACAGCAAGCATTCATGATATTCATTTTTTGCAAGATATCAAGCATCAAATGAACAATTGTACGTTGATTGGAGACAGGGGTTATTTATCCACCCAAGTGCAAACAGATTTGTTCAATTATGCGAATATAAAGCTGGATACACCCATGAGAAACAACCAAAAAAATTATCAAAAACAAAAATATATTTTCAGAAAATCCAGAAAAAGAATTGAGACTTTATTCTCTCAACTTTGCGACCAATTTAAAATCAGAAACAATTACGCAAAATCTTTTAACGGTTTTAAAACAAGGGTATTGAGCAAAATAACAGCATTAACTTTCATTCAGTTTGTAAATGTTTTTGTTTTCAATAGAAAAATGAATAGACTTAAAATTGAATTAATTTAATAATGCACTACGAGTATTCATATTTATTTACTGACTACGTTTAGTATTTAATACATAAGCAATAAACAAATTTACAATTTAAGTTTAATTACTCTGACTTCTTGCCAAGAGGAATAAAGCCTGTGTACATATATACTTACTGTTTTTCATCTTGTTCGTCCATTTTCTTTATCAGTGCTTCACACAGCCTGTCGAGGAATTTCGTTCGGTTTATTTTGCGGGCTTTAAGTTCCATAAACGTATGGTAAAAGTCGCCTAACTCAATATTGAAGGCATCTTCAAACGTTTTGGCTATCAATTTTATTTCTGTATTCCCATTGTTAAATGCACCGTGGGAGTACAGTGCATAAATGAGTTCCGTGAGTGCAGTTTTGCTTGCTGTCCATATCAACGAATTATCTGAAACCTTTTTAACGTTGATGTTATTTAACCTGTCTTCCAAATATACCTGTATCAGGTCATTAGCAATTATCTTGGCAACCTTATAATCGTGCGAAGTAGAAAAGCGATGGTCTGCCTCAAAATAAAAAGTGTCTAACCATAGTCTTATATCGTGCTTGCCACGTACAAAAAATTGTTCGTCAAAGAAAGAATTATTGCTACGGTAATACTTATAAAAATCAAGGTTATTTTCAAAGAACCTTTTTAGCTTTTTCAGTTCTTTGACAAAATATTTCTTGGTACGCTTATTTCCATACGGTCTTCTCGTTTCGATTTTATAGATGGCATTATAATAGATGAGCTTTGAAACGATAATTGGCTTTTGATATTTAAAAAAGCGAATTTCTTCATCAACATTCTTAAATCCTCTTTTTAAAATATATTTTTTTACGTCGAATAAACATTTGATAATAAGTTGTATAACTGCTTCAATGCGTTCTATCGAACAGTCTGCTTCAATCTCAAATTCTTTGATTTCGTTTTCCAGCTTAGCCAGCGTTTCGTTATAAAATTTATCCATCCGTTATCCTAAATCTATTTTTTAAACAATAATAGAGAAGCCCAAATACTGTCATATTTGAAAGAAATTTGCATTTTCGGGTTTCTCTTTTGGAACTTTGGTTTTTGCTCGATACAGAACTAATAAGTCCATTTTTAGTGATAGGGATAGATATAATAGTGTCTAATTTTATGTATATCAAAGCAATAAGACACAGAGCTAAAAAATATCCCAAAAAGTATCATAAAGAGCGAAGGTCTTTTCTTCTTCTTCTTCTCCTTCGACAAATTGACATTTGATAACTTTTGCCTTTCTTACGAATTGTCTGTTTTATTCATCATTAGGATGTTCTAATCTTAAAATTTCATCCGCTGTATCCTTACTGCGTTTAGTATAGCTAATAAGGCAACCCCAACATCGGCAAAAACAGCTTCCCACATAGTCGCTAAGCCCCCAGCTCCCAAAACTAGTACAATAGCTTTTACTCCGAATGCTAAAGCTATATTTTGCCAAACGATTTTCTTTGTCTGCTTGCCTATATTGATTGCCATAGGTATTTTACTCGGTTTGTCGTCTTGTATTACCACATCTGCCGTTTCAATGGTCGCATCGCTTCCCAAACCGCCCATTGCAATACCCGCATCGCTCAAAGCCACAACAGGCGCATCGTTTACACCGTCGCCAACAAAAGCAACGCTTCCGCCTTTGGCTTTAATTTCTTTAACTCTGTTTACTTTATCTTCAGGCAATAAATCTCCGAAAGCATTATCTATCCCCAACTGTTCCGCTACATACTTTACAACCGTACTTTTATCTCCGCTAAGCATAGTAGCTTTAACATTGAGCTTATGCAATAGATTTATGGTTTCCTGTGCGTCTTCTTTTATGCTGTCCGCAATGGTAATGTAACCAACAAACTTTCTATCATAAGCCACTGCGATTACCGTGTAGACAATGCTGTTCGGGTCTATGTCATAAGTAATAGAAAATTTATCCATCAGCTTAAAATTCCCTACCAATAATTCTTTCCCATTTACATTAGCCTTTAGTCCGTGTCCTGCAATTTCCTCTATATTTTCTAATGGGATATTGTGGTTTACATCGCCTACATATTCTTGAATGGCAGTTGCTACGGGGTGGCTACTATGGCTTTCCAAAGCATTGACCATTTCTAAAATTTCTTTCTCATCAAATGCCTTGTCAAATACAACTTCCTGAACTTTAAATACGCCCTCCGTCATTGTACCTGTCTTATCCATTACTACATTTTGTATGCTGGCAAGAACATCCAAAAAGTTGCTTCCCTTAACCAATATTCCATTTTTACTCGCTGCCCCAATTCCGCCAAAGTAGCCTAAAGGAATACTTATTACCAATGCACAAGGGCAAGAGATAACAAGGAATACCAAAGCACGATACAACCATTGGCTGAACACATAATTTTCTACAAAGAAGTAGGGCAATGCTGTAATTAGAATAGCTAACAGTACAACTATCGGTGTGTATATTTTTGCAAACTTTCTAATGAATAATTCTGTCGGTGCTTTTTGAGCAGTAGCATTTTGCACCAATTCTAAAATTTTACTCAGCTTGCTATCAGTATATGCAGTTGTTACTTTTACTTGTACAACGGTATTTAGGTTTATCATTCCTGCTAATACCGTATCATCTTTTGCTTTGGTGTCGGGCTTGCTTTCGCCTGTTAAAGCTGCTGTGTTGAATGATGCAGTTTCGGATAATAATGTTCCGTCTAATCCTAATTTTTCGCCGGGCTTTAATTGTATGATGTCACCAATGGTTACTGTTTCCGCCTTTACTGTTTTCGGTTGATTTTCTTTTAGAATAGTTACTTCATCGGGGCGTTGGTCAAGCAAGCTCTTGATATTTGCTTTCGCTCTTTTAACTGCTAATGACTGAAAGACTTCGCCAACAGCATAAAACAGCATTACAGCGACACCCTCTGGGTATTCACCAATGGCAAAGGCTCCAATAGTGGCAATACTCATTAGCAAAAATTCTGAAAAAACATCGCCTTTGCTAATACTTTCAAAAGCTTCTTTAATTACAGGAAATCCGACTGGTGCATACGCTATTATATACCAAACAGTTCTTACCCAACCTTGAAACCATTCAGGTTTCAAGGCATTGTCTAAGTAAATAGCAATTAGCAATAGTACCAAAGAAATAATTCCTGGTAAAAACATTTTTATAACGCTATTTTTATCAACAGCTTCACTTCGTTCATTACTCTTTTGATTGACTTTTTCATCCGTTGAGCAACAAACATTATCAGTACTCTGCCCTGTATTTGTTTGGGCATCGTTTTTGCTTTCCTCGGTGCAGCAGAGTTGCTTGCCGTGTGCATCATAAATATGCTTGTGATTTTTATCTGTATTTATCATTGTTTAGTTATTATTGGTTAATCTTCCTCTTCTCCAGCATTAGATAATTTTGCGTTTACAAAAAATGCTCCTTTTACAACGATTTTGGCATTGACAGGAATTTGCTTGACAAAAGTTATTGCGGTATACCCCATATCAGATACCCCTTTCAATACTTCTACTTTTTCAAAATTTATATTGCTTGTATCTTCCTTATGTTCAGTTTCCTCATCTTCTTTATGGCTTTCTTCTTCGTGATGTTCTTCTGCTTTTTTATCGGTTTGTACGAAAATAAAATATTTACCATCAGTATTTACGATGGCATCATTGGGAACAGCAGGTGTGGTCACATTGCTTAAGCTTACAATTCCTGTTATATTCATTCCATCAATTAACCCATTTTTATTACCTTTTATGCGGCAACGTACAACAATAGTTTTACTCTCATTTTGAAAAGATGAACCGATATTGAAAACCGTAGCCTCATATTCAGTGGCTGGATTATTTGTCAATCGAAAATGAATAGTTTGCCCAATTTTTATTTGTGGTAAATCTTTTTCAAAAACTTGTAAATCCAAATGCAATGAGCTGTTATCTACAACTTCAATTACTGGAGAAGAAACATCTACATAACTTCCAATTTTAGCGAAAACATTACTCACTGTACCATTCAAAGGACTAATTACCGTTAGCGCAGATTTCAAATTACTGTTTGATAGGGTGCTGGGATTGATGCCCATTAATTGTAATTGTTGATGTAAAGATGCTTTTCGAGTACGAAGGCTGTTCAATTCGGCTGTTGCACTTTGTAAATTTTTCTTTGCGCCAGCATTTCCTTCGTTTAACTCTTTTTGTCTTGATAGCTCTTGCTCTGCAAAAGTTATTCTACTTACTATACTCAAATATTCTTCCTGTAATTGTATAAACTGCGGATTGCCAATCGTTGCTATTATTTCACCCTTTCTAACATAATCCCCAAGTTGAACTTTCAATGTTCTTATCACCCCACCATATAAAGTTGTAGCATTGGCTTTATTGTTATTGGGAACATTCAGATTTCCATTTGCTTTGATGGTTGCAGACAGCTCCCTTTGTTCTATTGTGCCTATTTTTATTCCAACTATCTTTATCTGTTCCTCTGAAAGTGTGGCAATGGTTGGTACTTCTTCGTGGGCTTCTTCTTTTTGAATTTCTTTTGCCTTCTGGTTTTGCCCATCCCCATCTTTATGATTATTGCAAGCGGAAAAAGCAAGTATTACAACAGTTATCACTGTTACAAACGTGATTTTATTTATATTGAATTTCATTTTTTATTTATTGATTAATGAGAGAATAAATACTGATTACAGACTGGTTTACCTGCTGAATACTTTTCAGATAATTTAATTGAATATCGGTTGTGGTTTGCAATGCAAAAAGATATTCTACATAGCTGATTTCTCCAGTTTTATAACCTAATTGTGCTGCTGATACTATTTCTTTGGCATTAGGCAATGCTTCTTGCTGAAAATAATTAAACTGTTGCATATCTTGTTGGTATTGTTGCAAAGCATTTTGTAATTGTGTTGTTAATGCTTTTTGCAGCTGCTGAGCATTGGCTTCGGAAGCCTGTTTTCTGAAGTCCAAAGATTTTATCCTTGCTTTGGTAGCACCATAAGTGATAGGAATTGCAATGCCAATATTTACAGAATTAAAACGTTTACCAGAATTAAAATATTTTTCTGCGCCATTTACAGTATGAAAACCTATTAAAGATTGATTTGTAAAACCAATTGTAAAATCAGGTAAACCTTGCGAACGTTCTACCTTTTTGGTCTGTTCTGCAATAACAGCATCCTGATATAAGGATTGAATGGCGGGATGACTTGCAACTACATCATTATCCAATAAATTACTGATTTGTAATGGTTGAAAAATTCCATTTTCTACAATGAGAAAATCCTCTCTTGTATTCATCAAAGTTTTCAGACTGGCAACAGCATTGTTTAAAAACACTTTATTCTGTTTTAACAATAAATTAATTTCCCCTTTCTTAGCTTCTGCCGTACTGATGTCCACTTTTTTTGTATCACCAGTTTTATAACGAAGCTGTGCTATTTTTATAAAATCGCTGTACAGACTATCTAACTGTTGTAATTGTTTTTGGTTATGTTGCAAATACAGGATTTGATAATAGTAAGTTCTGACCTGCGTTTTTAGCTCTATTACCGTAAGGTTTTTCTGTAATTCTTTCGCTTTTATTTCTGCATTAATCAATTGCTTTTTTGCTCCGAATAAAGTAGGAAAAGGAATAGTTTGCGCCACTTCAAATGACTGGTCGAATTTTGTACTGTTGTACTGCCCTAATTGTGCATTAAAACCTAATTTTGGTAATTCTCCGGCAGTTTTTTTCAAGGCTTTACTTGCATCAATTTCTAAATCTGAAGCCTTTATGATTTGATTATTTTTCAGCGCAATGTTTATTGCTTCATCAACACTGGATAAATCTTTCGTCTGTGCGTTTGCTGTAAAACCTACCAATGATAGCAGTAACACAACGATAGTCGCAATGGGTTTCACTTTAAGTTTTCTTTTTAAATTAATTTTTGAATTGAAGATGATGTACAATAAAGGCAGTACGAATAGGGTAAGGAATGTGGCAGTTACCAAACCACCGATAACAACTGTAGCCAATGGTTTTTGTACCTCTGCACCTGCGCTACTGCTCAAAGCCATTGGCAGAAATCCTAAACTGGCAACTGTTGCAGTCATTAAAACCGGTCTCAAACGGATTTTAGTTCCTTCGATTACCCGTTTCAATACATCTTTTTCTCCTTCTTTTTCTAATTGATTGAAAATACCTATCAATACAATTCCGTTGAGGACTGCAACACCAAACAATGCAATAAATCCAATACCTGCGCTGATGCTAAAAGGCATTCCCCGAAGTAATAAAGCTAGTATTCCTCCAATTGCACTCATTGGGATAGCCGTAAAAATTAATCCTGCCTGTTTAAAAGAACTGAAAGTAAAGTAAAGCAGTACAAATATCAATATTAAAGAAACTGGAACAGCTATCAGTAATCTATTGCTGGCTTCCTGTAAATTTTCAAACTGCCCACCATAAGTGAAATAATATCCTGATGGTAATTTTACTTGGTTATTCAATTTTTTTTGAATTTCTTCTACTACACTTTGAACGTCTCTGTCTGCTACATTAAAACCAATTACAATTCTTCGCTTTCCCGCTTCACGGCTTATCTGCGCCGGTCCTAATTTATAATCAATTGTAGCCACTTGTGATAGAGGAATTTGACTACCTATGTTGGTGGGTATCATCATATTGTTTACATCTTCAATACTACCCCGGTAAGTACTATCTAAACGCACAACTAAATCAAATCTCCTTTCATTCTCAAAAACCACACCTGCACTTTTTCCTGCAAAGGCAGTACTCACAACATTATTTACATCTTCTACATTTACTCCATAATTGGCTAAACGAGTTCGGTCGTATTCAATATTAATTTGAGGTAGCCCACTTACCAGTTCTACTTGAGGTACTGTAACTCCCTTTACTGTTTGTATAACTTTGCTAACCTTATCGGCATTTAACGCTAGTGTATCTAAATTTTCTCCGAAAATCTTAATTGCAACATCTTGTTTTATCCCTGTCATAAGTTCGTTAAAACGCATTTGAATGGGTTGGCTTTTTTCGACAATTATGCCAGGTATTACGGCTATTTTTTCTTCTATTGCATCGCCTAATTCATCGTATGTCCTTCCGGATTTCCATTCACTTTCAGGCTTAAGAATAATTATTAAATCTGTTGCACTCGGAGGCATTGGGTCAGTAGGTACTTCACCAGCTCCAGTTCTACCTACCACCATTTTTACTTCATCAAATTGTTTGGCAATTCTCGAAGCAAGCATCGAAGTTTCTATACTTTGTGATAATGAGGTTTCAATAGGCATTTTAAATTCAAACGCATATTCTCCTTCTTGTAGCTGGGGTATAAATTCTCCTCCCATTCGGCTAAACAAGAAAATACTAACCGCAAATATGGCAATGGCGATACCCACGAACCAATACTTTATGCTAATCGCTTTTTCAAGCAAAGGCTGATATTTTTTTTGTAACCAATTCATCATTCTGTCAGAAAAGGTTTCTTTATACGAAGGTTTTTTGGATAAGAACAAAGCACACATCATTGGTATGTATGTTAAGGATAAAATCAAAGCTCCAAAAATGGCAAAACCTACAGTCTGTGCCATCGGACGGAACATTTTACCTTCAACACCCACTAACGTAAGAATAGGAATGTAAACAATTAGTATAATGATTTCACCAAATGCTGCACTGCTACGAATTTTGGAGGCAGACAGGAAAACCTCTTCATCCATTTCGGTTTGTGTAAGCCTTTGTTTAGATTTCCGTAAGCCTAAGTGATGTAATGTGGCTTCCACAACAATTACTGCCCCATCTACAATCAACCCAAAATCTATGGCTCCCAAACTCATTAAATTGGCGCTTACACCAAACACATTCATCATCGCTAAGGCAAACAGCATTGCTAATGGAATAGCGGAAGCTACTATTAATCCGGCTCTAAAATTTCCTAAAAAAAGTACTAATACAAAGATAACAATCAACGCACCTTCTATCAGGTTTTTTTCTACGGTACTCATTGCCTTGTCAACTAAAACTGAACGGTCTATATAGGGTTCAATAATAATATCATCAGGTAATGACTTTTGTATAGTAGGAAGTTTTTCTTTTATTTTTTCAATTACATTATTGGCATTTTCGCCTTTTAACATCATTACCACACCGCCTACTGCATCAACTTCTCCATTATATGTCATAGCCCCATATCTTACAGCATTACCAAATCGTACATCTGCCACATCTTTTATAAAAATTGGAACACTGCCAGGATTATTTTTTACACTGATGTTTTTTATATCTTCTAATGATGTAACCAAACCAATACCTCTAACAAAATAAGCACTTGGTTTCTTATCAATATATGCTCCCCCTGTATTTTGGTTATTTTTTTCAAGAGCGTTGAAAATATCGGTAATACTTATATCCATAGCCTTTAAGCGATTAGGATTAACAGCAACTTCATATTGCTTTAGCTCGCCACCAAAACTATTTACTTCTGCAATTCCGGGTGTACCATACAGTTGCCTTGCAACAATCCAGTCCTGCATTGTACGAAGGTCTTTGGCATTGTATTTATTTTCACTTCCCTTTTTGGGATGTATTATATATTCGTATATCTGACCAAGCCCTGTACTGACCGGAGCCAGTTCAGGTGTTCCTATTCCGTTCGGAATTTTTTCTTCTGCTTCTTTCAGTTTTTCATTAATGAGCTGTCGGGCAAAATAAATGTCTACTTTTTCCTTAAATACAACTGTAATTACGGACAAACCAAACCTAGAAATACTTCTGGTTTCTTCTAAATCGGGAATATTAGCAATGCTTTGCTCTATCGGAAAAGTTACTAATTGTTCTACTTCCTGAGCCGCCAATGTGGGGCAAACCGTAATTATTTGCACCTGATTATTTGTAATATCGGGTACGGCATCAATGGGTAATTTTGTGGCACTCCACACTCCCCAAATAATGAGCAACAATGTCATTATTCCAATGACGAGCTTGTTCTTAATGCTAAATTTTATGATACTGTCTAACACAATTCATTTGATTAATAATTAATAATAATGGATATAAATACTTTCTGTCCGTTACAGAAAGGACAGCTAAATGTGCAATTTAGATAATACACCTATCTAATAGTAAATGAATATATCATCCATTACCAATAAATACATTTGCTGAAAATATTAAGTATTAATCTTTGGCGGCTGCCAAATGTTTCCGTGATAATTGGAAATGAAATTGAAATTTTGAAGTGGGAATTTTTGTATCTTGCTAAGACTTGGCTTTGCCTCGTTTATTTTGAACGTTTGAAACGTAAAATTCACAACGGTATGACAAGTAGCACAAGAACAAAAAGGACTGCATAAATCGCCGTTTTTCGTTTGACCATTGCTTGTATTAGAAATCTCTGATTTTGAAGTATTACTGGTATCCATACCACACGCATCAGTACACGGCATTACGGATAATGCCAGAAAATATATACTGAATATGAATATAAATAGTTTCATCAGCTACAAATATAAATAAATAGATTGTGCAATAGAATTGCAAAGTTGAAAAAATCTATTTGTTACATTTGTCGCATTTCCCCTTAAGAACTAAATTAGCTCCATCTAATTTAAAGTTTTGAGGAACTTCGATGTTCGGAATTTCTGTTTCAGTAAGGCAAAAAGTATGTTTGCAGTCGGTACAATAAAAATGTGTGTGCAGTTCTGATAAATTACAATTGCATCCTGATTGGCAAAGTGCGTATTTAATCACTCCGCTTCCATCATCAATGGTATGGACAAGTTTGTATTCCAGGAATACTTTAAGTGTTCTGAAGAGAGTAATATTATCTGCTTTTTCAAACTGTTCTGCCAGCTCTTTATGACTTACTGCATATTGTTGTTTCAATAACTTTTCAACCACCAACAAACGCATAGCGGTGGGTTTTATAGCTTTTTGCAGTAAAATTTTTTCTAATTCAGTCATTGTGATTTAATTTTCTATCGTCCAATCATCATTATCGTCCTCGTCAACTGATATTTGCTCAATGATGCTGTTTGCTGCACTGTCAGAGTATGTACCATAACCATTTACGAAAACACCTTTTGCTCCATCTTTTTGGTTTCTCATCGCATATAAGATAGCCTCATCTTCCAAGTCATTAAGCCCAGTAAAACGATAAATTTTATCAATAACAATGTCCCTTAAATTAACTTTCTCTCCGTCTATTTTGTACGAAATGTTTTCTTCCAATAGATTAAAGTCTTCCGTATAACCCCTTTGTCTTAGTACTTCAATTACTTCTGATAATGTTTTTTCTGTTGATAGCATAAGTATTCTTCTTAAATTTTTGAAAATATTTTTTGAAAAAACTGAACATTTTTTTCTCTTAATTGGTTTCTAATAGCAACATTTTTTATCCTGTTGTATTGATGGACAAGGAACACTGGCATAACTACAATACACACAACAATCGCCTTGTAATGGTTTTAATCTTGTCTTGCAATTTTCACATTCATAAAAATATTGGCAAGCATCTGTTGGCATTGTTTCCTCTTTTTTGTATCCGCAATTTGGGCAAGTTATAATTGATTGTAATTTAATTTCCATTATGATATAATTTTACTTTTTAGTGATTTATAACCTGTCGAATTGATAGCTTTTTCAATTTCTATAATACTTGTTTGTTTGTTGTCAAACTTAACAATGGCATTGCCTTTCTCATAAGAAACCACAACTTCCACAATTCCTTTTAGTTTACTAACTTCCGTTTTAACGTGGTGTTCACAACCTGAACAAGTCATCCCTTTGATTGTAAACTCAACTTTCTGAATTTTGGAAGTTTGGGTAATAATTGCTTTACTTTCGGTCTTTGGAAAAAAAATGTGAGCATAAAGCGGAAATGATAAAAGTAAAGCCGCCATAACGGTAATAATTCCTAAAAATGATTTTGTTTTCATAAAGTTTGATTTTTCAGTTGTTTCACAGTTGCAGTCAATTTTCTTTTGCGGTTTCAATTTTTGATACCAAGCAAAAGCAAGCACTAAAATAGTTAACCCGATAAAATATGGACGAAAAGGTTCGAGCCAAGAGAAAGTTGAAGCAAGTCCACTTGTTCCTGCTATGAGAGCCAAAACAGGTGTAATGCAACATAATGAAGCTGCTATTGCTGTCAAAAGTCCAGTCCCAATTAGTTTTCCGTCCGTTACCATATTGTTTCTAAATTTTTTTTATCGTCAAGTATTTTAAAAAATGGGTCCAACATTTTCTCATACTCTTTTGTCAATGAGTAAAAAATGGTTTGCGCCTCTCTTTCGGTTTCAATAAGCTTTCGGTCTTTAAGTTTTCTCAAGTGCTGAGAAATCGCTGAAATTGTCATTCCAAGAATTTCACTCACATCACAAACACAAAGTCGTTTTTCTTCATAAAGAAGAAACAGAATTTTCAGTCTTACATTGTTTCCAGTCAATTCAAGTGCGTTCGACAAATAGTCAAACGAACTGTGGAGTTCCGAAACTCTTTCTTTACAGCGATTGATTTGTTTAATGTCTGCCTGTTGTCGTGTACAAGAAGTATTATCCATAATGCAAATGTAACTAATTTGTTTATTTAAGCAAATGCTAAATTATGAGTATTAAAATTTGGCATTTTATATGTTGACGTAATGGTGCTGTTACTTTTAATTCTTCTAACAATATATTAATAGAAAAATCACAAAAATATTTAGTATAATCATTCTTTCTGCACCAAATGCTGTAAGTTAGGGTCATTCTTGATACGCTCCATTTCACTAACAACAATATTCAGAATGTCTGATTTTATCTGCTTGTAATTGTTTTCTATTTCCTGCTTCATCTTATCCTCGCCCTGCTCATTTACAAAAGATAAGATTTGCGGTATTTGCTGATAGGCTTTGCTTTCTGCCGCTACCTTTTCATTGTCCACTACAATTTCGGCGTGAAATATCTTCTGCTCGATACGTTCATCAAAGTTATCTGATACAGAACCAACAAACAAACCTTGTGTAAGTGTTGAGATTTTGGAAGCCGGAATAAGGCTGTCTAACTGTGTCGAAATAGAGGTAGATTTATCATTGCGGTTAATCGTCATACTCTGGCGTTTCTGTAATACTTTACCGAAACGTTCCGAAAGGCTTTTTGCTGTTTCGCCAACCACCTGACCACTGAATATATTACCGACAGTATTCTGTATTACCTTGCTTTCCTTGTCGCCGTAATCCCTTGTTAATTGCGAAAAATCCTGAAAACCCAAACATACCGCTACCTTATTACTTCTCGCCGTTGCGATAAGATTGTCCAGTCCCCTGAAATAAATTGTGGGCAACTCATCTATGATAACGGAACTCTTTAGCTGTCCCTTTTTGTTTATCAGCTTTACAATCCTCGAATTGTATAAACCCAAAGCTGAGGAATAAATATTTTGACGGTCGGGATTGTTACCCACGCACAAAATTTTAGGTTCTTTCGGGTTGTTAATGTCAAGCGTAAAATCATCGCCCGTCATTACCCAGTAAAGTTGTGGGCTAATCATCCTTGATAGCGGAATTTTTGCCGATGCGATTTGTCCTTGTAACTGGTCTTGCGCTCCACCTTGCCACGCATCCATAAAGGGCGACAAATAATTTTCCAAATCCGGGTATGAAGTTAAAATCGTGAATACATCCGAATACTTTTTATTCAGTAATTCAATGGCGTGAGGGAACGTACAATACTTACCATCTTCGTAGATTTTCAGATACCAAATAATCGCAGCCAAAAGAATAATTGGGCTTTCCACGAAAAAATCCCCTTGCTTCTGTATCCACGACCTGTTAAGGTTTAGCATTATAGTATATGCCGCTTCGTAAGCATCAGAAATGTCCGTCATAAAATCGGGATTGAGTGGGTTGCAACGGTGGCTCTTGCGTGGGTCGTCGAAATTTATCACGTAAAATTTCGGCTGAACTTTGTATTTATCCCGATGCTTCAGTAAGTGATTATAGGCAATAGTAGAAAGGTCGTCAAACTTGAAATCGTAGATATACATACTAAAGCCTTTTTCAATCTGCTGCTTGATGTAGTTGTTTACGATGGCATAAGATTTACCGGAACCGGGAGTACCCAACACTATTGATGCCCTGAATGGATTTACAATGTTTATCCAACCGTTGTTCCATTTGCCTTTGTAGTAAAATTTGGTGGGCAGGTTAACGGAATACTCGTTTTCCATCAGTTTGGTTTCCTGCTGAAAGCTCTCATTCTCATTATTAAATACGTCGTCCATCAGGTTGGTACGAAGCAGGCGGCTCATCCATACGCCCGCCATCAGCAAGGCGATATAACCTAATGAGATAGTAAGCATATACAGGAATGTGCCTGTTGCCGGAGATAGCTTTAACAAAGGTGTGTTCAGGAAGAACAGCACAAAGCCAACGCCCAACGCCACGTAAATTTTAGTCCAGGTTATCTTTTCGTTCTTTACGCCCTTTGTCCCTAAACAGCTTAAAGCCAGTAAGACCAAAGCGAATACTTTGGTGTAAAGAGTGTGTGAAAACAAACCCGCCGTTCGGTCGAAATTGCCTAATATCTTGTTGATTACTTCCAATATATTGTTGTCTCACCTTCGCTAGAAGCCCTTTTCGAAAAAATTAATAAAAAAAGTGTCAAAGAAAAGCTTTACTCCTACAGATATACAGATAAGGGCAGCGGCTATTATAAGATAGATTCCACTTTGGAGGCGAAACTGAGAAGTAAATTCAAAATGGAATAGAATAGATGCCACATATTAAGGTTGGTATCATTTCATTTAGAGTGGTGCAAAAGTAGAAAAAAATATTAGTTTTCAAACATTCAATAGGTTGAAAATGACTATTTTTTGATGGTATTATGATTAAATATATGTTGATCAAAGCAATATAAAATCTCAGAATTTAAAGTTATCCACATTTGCAAAATTAAGAAAATCAACAACTTACAATCAATAGTTTGCAGCAAACGCATTCTCTGACAAATCTTTGCCCAAAATGTTGAAAAGTCAAACTACCGCATCGGAAGAAAATCACGGATATTTGTATCTGAAGGGTGATTTATTGCAAATTAAAGTAATTAAAATATGAATAAAAGTTAGGTAGATGTGGGAGATGATATAAAAAAAGAGCTAAGTCTTCGACCCCTTAGCCCTTTTAATTTTTGTGTCATCATACCTAGAAAGGTGGGATGAAAGTATAGTTCTTCTTATTTGAACGCAAAATAAAGCTTTTTGTTTTGCATTATCAAAATGTATTACGGGAAACCGTATATATACTTTCTCTTTTCTAGATATAACCGGGGTTATACACTGACCGGTTTCCTAAGTACAAATCACATTATTTATCGGATTAAATAAGGCTTAAGCAGGATCGCTTTGATTATCTCTCTGTTAATTATCTCTCTGTGATATTTTTTGCAGATGATGAACAATGCGATGTAGCTTATGCAATGGTTAAAATTTCAATGCTTAAAAGATTATGGCAGGAAATGGAAAATCTGGCGACAATAGACGTCACGGATACGTCGGTGGGCGTACGCAGTCTCATAATCCAACAACAGGATTATGGACTAAGCGTGATACACAAACAGGACAATTTATGGATGTGAAAACATCTGGTGGTAAGTTTAAAGGAATTAGAAAGGAGAAATAAATATGTCGTATTTGACTTTTAACAATTTACAATCAAAAAGTTATCAATCTGCAATAGCCCTAAATGCTAAATCAGGACATTATAGTACTGTTGGAGATAAAGTGTTTCTTTCTTATAGAAGGGAAGATAAAATATATGTTGCTCCAGTAGTGGAGTTTTTGAAGAAAAATGGAGTTAAACTTTATATAGACTATTTAGATGATTCTCTAGAAGATGATAATACTAAGGTCGCTGAGCAATTGCGTACGAGAGTGGGCAAATGCAAAAAATTTATATCATTAGCTACTCCTAACAGCTCAAAATCCAAATGGATGCCTTGGGAATTAGGCCTTGGAGATAGGATAGTTAATTATGAAAATGTTGCGGTTTTACCTTTGACTACGAATGAGGATCGTTGGGGAGACCAAGAGTATGGAGCTATATACGGTCGTATTGAGGGATATAGATATTATAGTAGTTTAAATTATGAATCGTGGTATGTAATATATCCCAGTGGCGAAAAAATAAGTTTGTTGGAATGGATAAATAGATAGTTCGTAATGAAAAGAAAATGTTTTATTTCTTATAAGCGAGAGGACCTAGCTTATAAAGAATATATCCAAAATGAAATAGATATCGAAATGATTGATAAATCACTAGATGTCCCTGTTAATTCCGTGGATGAAAATTACATTATGAGCATTATTCGGCGAGATCATTTGTCTGATTCTACAGTTACGATTTTTCTCATTGGCGAATATAGCGGAGAAAATAGAGGGGCATATGAACAACGGTTTATCAAAAGAGAATTGCAGGCTTCGTTATATAACGGAAAGGGCAATACTCGAAATGGCATTTTAGGCATTGTGCTTCCCAATATGTACGATTCTATTTTCAAAGGTCAGTATTATTGTAATAAATGCACGGGAACTCATAATCACGTTCAAGTAGAAGAATATACCATTAAAGAGTTTAGCTATAACTATTATCTGCCTAATAATAAATGCTCTTGGAGCGAAGACGAGAGATATTGTGTTTTGGTGAAATGGGATGAGTTTAAAAATTTACCTGAGGAATATATAGAAAAAGCATTCATAAAAAGGAATGCATTAATAGCAAACTCGGTTAGAGTCTACCCAATATAGCTAAATATGGATAAAAAAATATGCTTTGTAATTATGGGGTTTGGAAAAAAAACGGACCCCTTTACTGGACGAATCCTAGATTTAGATAAAACTTATGAGAATATTATAGCTCCAGCAATAAAGGAGAGTGGATTAGAATGTATTAGAGCAGATGAAGTGCATGATTCAGGGTTAATTGATAAAAGTATGTATGCTTTGCTAATACATGCAGATCTTGTCATTGCTGATATCAGTACGTTCAATTTTAATGCGGTTTATGAGTTAGGAATACGACATGCAGTTAGACCATTCTCTACTATAATTTTGAAAGAAAATAATGCTGATACCATTCCATTTGATCTGAATCATAATCGTATATTTTCATACAATCATGAAGGATTGGATATTTCTGCCACTGAGGCGAAACGTTGTACGAATGCTTTAATACAACTTATCGTTCAAGTTATTGAAGCTAAAAATGTAGATAGTCCGATGTATGAATATATAAGGGGACTAAATGCCCCAACACTTCCTGATGATGAACTTAAAGATATTATAGATCGATTGGGAAAGGAAGAAAAATTTGTATTTGTTCAAAGAGAAAGAGCTCGGAATTATATGAAAATGAAAATGTTTTCTGAGGCAGAAGAATGCTGGAAAAAAGCAGCAACTATCTCGGGAAATGATGATTATTTTATTCAACAACAAGCTTTATGTAGATATAAGAGCGAAGTTCCTAATTCGAAGGAAGCATTAATAGATGCATGGGGTATTATTATGCAATTAAATCCTGACGGTAATACATTGGATCCAGAAACATTAGGAATTTCGGGAGCAATCAATAAAAATCTATATAGACAAGGTTGTGGAGTTGAATTTTTAGATCGAGCTATAAATTACTATAAGAAATCCTATATAGTAAGCGGCAACTATTATACAGGAGAAAATTATGCTCATTGTTTGAAATTGAAGATTAGCGAGGTGCTAAATGACGAAGAGCGAATCTATCTTAAGTTTGAGGCAACACGTGTTTGGAACGATATTATAAACAATCTATTGAAAATTATAGACTCAGGAGAAAAGCGAGTTGATCAAATGTGGATGTATGCGAGTATTTCAAACTGTTATTTAAGTTTAGAAAATGAAGAAAGGTCTCAGTATTATAAAGGCCTGTTTTTTAACGAATCACCGTTAGATTGGCAAATAGATACTTTCGAAAAAAATAGAAATGAATTGTTAAATTAAAATGTAAAATGGCAAAAATTTATAATATATTTATTAGTCACTCATGGACTCACAATGATGACTTGGTTGGGTTGAAAGATTTATTGGAGTCTAGGGGGTACTTCAAAGTGGAATTCTGGGAATCCACCAGAGATTCACCTATAAATTCTTCAAACACATCATATGTTAAAATGAAGCTTAAAGAACGTATTCTTTCTGCTGATATAGTACTAGGGATAGCTGGAATATATGCTACACATAGTGACTGGATAGCTTGGGAATTAGAGACCGCCTATAATAATACTATACCAATTATTGGTGTTATTCCTCGAGGCCAAGAAAGGATCTCATCAGTTGTTAATGAATATTCTAGAGAAAACGTGAGGTGGAATACCGAGAGTATAGTAGCCGCAATTAGAACACATAGTAAGTAAGATATGAAAGAAGAAGACTATCCTTATCTCTATAAGATTACCGATGCTGCGTCAAGGAATGCACAGTTTTATTACATCAACGGGATTAGAACCTACCTAATACTATTGGTAATTGGGGCAATATTTGCTTTTTTAAAACCGTTCCTAGAATTTCCTATATTTTGGTTTACCACAGTCATTTTCGTTATTGGATTAGGTTTGCTTTTAATACAGGCTTTTAAAAGATATGATGAAATTTGGTATAATGGGAGAGCCGTTGCTGAATCTGTCAAAACAAGAACTTTCAGATATATAATGAAAGCAGCTCCTTATAATGAAAGTGATGCGCATTTTGTTCAGGATTTAAAGGATATTTTGAAAGATAATAAAGTTATAAGCGAAAATTCTGGTATAGATTCGGATTTTGATGTCGTTACTGCGCAAATGAAAAAGGTCAGGGGAATGAATCTAGAGGATAGAAAGACTTATTATCTTCAATATAGAATTGATGAGCAAAGAAGCTGGTATGCAAAAAAAGCTAACTGGAATAAGAAACAAGGAACTTTCTGGCTGGGTATTATGATTGTGACAAACGTTATAGCATTAGTGTTTTCTATATCATTTGCGGTTCTTAAAACTGATTACTCTCTAAGTATTGAGCCTCTTTTGGTTATAGCTTCTGTCTCCTTATCTTGGGCTCAAGCAAAAAGATTTCGAGAACTGGGCAGTGCTTACAGTCTGACTGTACATGAAATATCACTAATACGTGAAGAGAGTGCTAGAATAGCGACTGAGGAAAAATTTTCTGATTTTGTGAATGACTCTGAAAATGCTTTTTCCCGAGAACATACTCAATGGGTAGCACGTCGTAAAAGTTAATTTGAATATAAATTTCTATTTTAAGTAATACGATCAATGAATAAAGAATTATCTACTAAAAAGGTGTTTGTTTCTTATTCCTGGACATCTCAGGCGCATGTTGATTATGTTGAAAAATTAGCTAGGAGACTTTCTGCAAATGGTGTGCATGTTGTTCTTGATCAATGGGATTTGAAGCCAGGTCATGATAAATATGCATATATGGAGACGTGTGTAAAGGATAGTAAAATTGACAAAGTCTTAATGATTATAGATAAAAAATATACAGAAAAAGCGAATTCGCGCGAGGGAGGGGTAGGTACGGAAAGTATAATCATTTCTGAAGAAGTGTATGAAAATATAACTAATGATAAGTTTATTCCAATAGTAACTGAAATGGATAATGAAGGGAAGCCATTTTTACCAGTATTTTTGAAATCTAGAATTTTTGTGAATTTTGCTAATCTATCCTCATTTGAAGAAGAGTATGAAAAGTTAATTAGACTCATTTATGATAGGCCAGAGAAATCGAGACCTTCATTGGGAAGCCCCCCAAGTTATTTAACTGAAAATACAGTGAATGTCTATAAATCCGGATTTCTTGTTAGTTCGATAAAAAATCAGCTAGATAGAAATCCAAGTTCATTGGATAGGATCTCGAGTGAATTTTTTACACTTTTTGAGGACGAGTTGTGGGAGTTTGTCTTACCAGATATAAGGGATGTGGGTGATAAGAAATTAGATCTCATTGAAAATAGATTACATGATTTTCAGCTTTTAAAAAAGAGTTTTGTAGATTTTACTTTTATCGTAACATCAACGGAGTACAACTTCAATTTTGATTATTTGATCTCATTTTTTGAGAAGGTAAATCGTTATCAGAAGCCTCGAGATGAAAATGCTTCTCAATGGTACACAGCTGATTTTGAGGTTTTGAAAATAATATTTCAAGAATTATTTGTTTATTGTATCGCTATTTGTATCAAAAATTCGAATTTCAAACTGGCTGGTGAACTATTAAATGGAACTTATGTATTCGAAAGCAGTCCCAGAAGAATAGATAATCCTGATAGGAGTTTTTGTGGAATTATATTAATTCCGGAAATATTTAATGGACACTATAATCGTTCAAATATTGCACCAATGGGAAATTATTATTTGGCTAATTTATATAAGTTATCAAAGGATGAATTTGTTACTGCTGATGTAATCTGTTATATATCTTGTTTTCTTTTTCAACCGAATAAATCATATTACAAATGGTACCCGCATTCAAATGCACACTATGGATCTGTTAGATCCCATGTAGTCTTTAGATTTTTTGAAAAACTTGAATCCCGTAGTTTTTACGAGCGGATAAAACCAATTTTCAATGATATTAGTTTAGATGAGATGAAGAAAAAGCTATATGAATATAAAGGGACTGCTGGCACAAGAATCTCCTATGGTATTTTCAATGAAATTTTTCATGTTCATGAATTTCTTAACCTGGAGAAAATAGGTCGAGAAAGATAATGGTATGTTACATCCCTTGAGAAAATATGATAATATTTCCTCAAGGGATGTAATTCGTCGAATTATACGATTTTGTTAATTGTTCTCTATTTGAGAAATATCATTGTTTCTGTATTCATTGAGTTCGAGAACACGCTCAATTAGATAGGATAATTCCCTATAATAACTGTAATCATATTCACTACTTAAATTATTTCGAAAGAGTGGATTTTCAAAGGTAAATTCAAGCAATTCTCTAAATTCCCTAACATCCTTGCTTGATTTACCATTCTTTGTTTTATCTAATAGATTAATACCGTTATCATATATCCATGGGAAATCATTTTTTAACGGAGACAACATTATTTGAAGAATCGCTCTAGGGGAAATGTTTTTATTAAAAGAGCTATGGATTAATTTCTCTAACATCTCTGGATGTAGTTTTCGGTTAGCCCTTTTTGTTGCTCTTTGTGGTGAATATTCCGACAAAAGTAC
>NZ_DIJR01000018.1:0-43733 GCF_002421245.1 Sphingobacterium sp. UBA5639 | reverse complement strand
CATCATTACTCCGAAATACCCAAATAGTCTGCCCAGAAGTATGATTGTAAAGATCTTGCTGTTTGTGGAATACTGGAGCTGCATATATAACTAAGGCATCCGTACCAAGTTCCTTCTCTAACAATTCTAGAGCAGTCTGTTGGTGAGGTGTAATTTCAAAATACCAGTGTGCTCCTTTAATGTGCGGTTTAAGACCTTTTTTTGATCTCGATGAATAATCGGAACGCTTTGCTTGTATGAAGAGATTTAGATTGAAATCAGGTAATATTTTTTTAGGTTTTGATGTATTCCAAATATATCTAAACTTTCTTCTGTGAAGTGATAAACCACCTAGGGGAGAGCTAAATCCATGTAAGTTCCATAAATAATCGTTAATACATAGCGAGGCTCTATCAATGCCTACTATTTTTTCAAAGACCTGTCCTGGTTCCCATAATAGATTACTACCTTTTTCAAGCTGGTTGAATAATGGGCCTCTAAATTCGCCCTCTTCAAATTCTGTCATATATTGTATGTAGATTATAACTGATTTAACTCTTCTTCTTTTATTATCCTGATTTCGTTGCCGAACTTCTGTTTGAGTTCATTATCTGTTACTGAATGTGGGAAAGCCATTGCTAATAGATGTCTTGGTCGAGATAATGCCACATATATTAATCTTTTGGTTTCATCAGGAAAGCCATTGTCAATATTTGATATGTTATCAAATGTGATATTATCTTTATGTTTCCTTTCGTTGAAAAAAACAAGAATAGAATCCAAAGTTTGTCCCTTTACTTGGTGTATCGTAGTGATGGGGATATTGAACGTAGAAAAAGATTTTTTAAAATGTTGGCTTACAGTTTCAGCAAGCGTAGATTTTTCTAAATATTTCGATTTTCGACTCCGTAGATTAAAATCTACTTCATGGCTAAGGCCTAATTTACTTTTTAAAAACTGCTGAGTAGCAGCTGTCCAATCTTGAATTGTTTTACTAAAAGCTGGTAATTCATCTAAAATAGTAATCATCAATGAATTAAAGTAAGGATCTATACTTTTTTCTTTCTCAATCTCTTTCAATAAATGATAATCAGCCTCATCAGAATGCATTAGGGGTATACAAATGGTTCTGATTTCTTTTATTGCATTTTTAATATCACCACTTGTGTAAAGATTTTTAGCATATATAATTTGTTTTGGCAAGTCTATACCCCAAGGTCTCTGTTCTGTTTTTGCTCCTAACAATGCGTCTTTCAACGAATTTCCTCGAACAACAATACAGCTACTGATGTATTTTTTCATTGAACAAGAGTCATCATAATGTTTAATAATTAATTGATGATTCACGTTTGAATATTTATAAATTACAATCGAATCCGTTATATTTTCACAATCTACGCTATTGATTTTTAAATCATCTGATCGACGAACTTTTGAAAATATATCAATTATACTTTGAGGTGATCGTCGGTTATCAGTTAAGTCGTAAGAGTTCCATGTTGCGTCATTTTCGTACTTTCTTAAAAATTCAGAAGGCTTTGCATCTCGCCACTCATATAAGCTTTGGTAAGGATCTCCTATCAGTTCAATATTGTTAAGGCCTTGCTTCACTAATTCTTCAAATATGGCATGCTGCATTAGTGAATTGTCCTGAGCCTCGTCTATAATAATAAAAGGAAATCTTAAACTAAGCCATCTGCAAATTTTAGGATTATTTTTCAGTAGGTGAAGGGCTATAAATGCTGAATCTCCAGTTGAAATTAATCCTTTTCGAAATTGAGCATTCTTGATGAGTTTACAGTAGTTGTCAAAATTAACTTTTTCAACTTTATCAGATGATGGTTGATTTCCATTAATAGAAAAAGATCCATTTGGCTCAATTCTAATTTCACTGGGAGGATATAGATGATAAATACTTCGATTATTCTTTGCCTTGTATTCTGGATTATTAAGTGGTCTTAGTAAGCCTTCAAGTGTTTTGCCATTTTTAACATAAGTGGTCTTCCACATATCATCTAAGATCGTTGTGTGGTCGAGTATTTTTGGTCTATTAAAGTCTCGATTAAGTAGGTTATAAAATGGAAGAGTAATATACTTATTTATAAAACTATCAATAGTTGATACATGATTAGGGAATTGAAGTGATTTACCCGCCAGTTTCCTATAGGCTTCATTGATTTCATCTTTAGCAGAGTTAGTAAATGATAAACAAGCTACTCCCGAATGCCCTCCAACTTCTTTTAAATTCTCTAAATTTAATATCTTCTTTGCGATAGTAGTTGTTTTTCCGCTTCCAGGACAGGCATTTAAAATAACTTTTCCTCTAGCTTGTAAGTAAGCCAGTCTTTCTTCATTTTCATAATACATTACAATCCATTTTTTAAATGAGTTAACGCGTTCAATATATATACCGGAACTATAAATGAGGCTTTTGCCTCTTCCAAATTATCAATTAAATGAATTGAGAAATCCTGTGCAAATTCAGCTTTGTCAGGGAACGTTTTCCATAAGAGAATCGCAACTTTTCTTTTTTCCTGTTCAGACATCAAATCTGCTGGAAACGTTGACATGTATGTGACTATATTGCTGATTTTATCACTTACTATCATGTCAAGATACTTCACTAAAAAGTTGTCCTTAAAAGCACTTCTGTCATTGTTTACGTTATGCGATGCTATTTCATATTCCAAAGTTTTAAATGACTCAAAAATCTTTATATTTTCAGCCTTGTTTTTAACAGAGTTTAAATTCCTAATTCTTGATACAGCGTTACCTTTTTGGATACAATCATCTAAAAGATCTAGCACGGTGGTATCATTTATCAAATTCTTAAAGCTATAATCAGATTTTTTTGAGTCAGTAAACCTGTCATCGTCTGTAATGATGGAAATAGGCTTGTTTATTCGTTTCAGTACATCTGAGTGATTAAAAAGGTAAAGGAAGGGATAAAATGAAGTTCCTTTTACGTTTACAATTTCCGTCCGGTAATCTTCAAGTTTATAGTCCTCTAAAAGAGTAAATGCTGATATCAAAAGTTCCTCTGATATTCCCTCAATGAATAAAATGGATTTTGCGAATAGAAGCTGAGATTTGGTTACGTCAATGTACCTCTGAAGTTTCTTCATTCTATTCTCAAAATCTGTATCCAACAATTCTTTGCTTTTAGTAGTATCTTCAATTATTTTTTCAGATTCTCTATTTTGAAATTGTTTATCCAGTTTTGTTGCTTTACCACAATCTAATAAAATAAGATTTTTAAGGGGTACTTTTGAAGTCAACGTTGGTGAATGGGTAGTTATAAATAGCTGGCTGTTTTCAGTCGCATTTGCATTATTTAAAAAGTTATAAAGGCTTAGCTGTAATTGTGGGTGAAGGTGAGATTCGGGTTCTTCGATTAGAAGTGCAAAATGAGGTAGGCCATTATCCTTAATCTGTTCTTTTATATCACCTAGAACAACTGCTATATAGATTAGATTGTTCAATCCTAAACTATTTTGCCATAAATGAAACCCCTCATCCATCAAAGTAGCTCTATTATGTGGAAGATAAGGTTTGATTGCATTAACTATATATTCTGTTTTTGCTTCCTCAATTCTGACGCCGATTTTATTGTCAATAACTCTCTTAAAAATACTTTCGAGATTCGTGTTAACACCATCTCGCGTATTTTTAACTTCATCACGTTCTAACAGCTGAGAATTTGCATCTTTTATTATCTGTTCTATTTGCAATTCCGACTTTTCTCTCTTTACAAATCGTCTTATAACTTTGCCCAAAATATTATTTCTAGTACTCAACAGATCCTTGGTACTATCCCTTAAAGCTCCTAAATAATAATGCTGAAAAAGTTCGAAGGTTTTATAGTCTGCTTTTTGACCATCAATATTTCCGGTATTATAAGTGAAATATGGATATTTTCCGTCTTTTTCTTCATAAGAGATGGATATTTTAGCATAATCTTCCTCAATATTATTGGGATCAATTACCATATATTCATAAAACCCTCCTTTTTGAGCGGTAGATAATCCTTTAAAAATATAAGTAATGGTTATTAGGGTAGATTTATTAAGTGTTTTATGACCATCATTGTCGATTGCTTTTTGATGGAAATCATCGGATGAAACTGATAACTCCCTTATAGGTTCTCCAATATTGTATAGTAAACGTATGGCATCAATAACAGCTGATTTACCGCATCCATTTTCACCAATAATAATATTTAGTTTTGGATCAAATTCGGTTTCAATTACCTCAATTCCTTTGTAGTTTTCAATCTTTATATAAGCTAAATGCATTTTTTACGTTAATTTGGTTTAATCTAATAAAAGATCGACAAGCTATTAACGCATCAATTTAACTGAAACATAGATAGCATTTTAATGCCTTAGGCTAATTTAAAAAAAAACAATAAGGAATAATGCATTAAGTAGAAAAATTGAACAAGATTTTAAATTCCCACAGTAGATTACTGAATTTACTTCTTTCCACATCTGGACTAGCACCGATGTATTCTTGGGATATGCTCTTATTATCTCTGTAATATATTCTTAATAATTAGTTGGATGAGAAAAATGTTGAAGTGTTAATGTTTCTGTACTATTACATATCTCACAATTATTTTTAATGAATTCAATTCTTCTTTCTCTCCAATCTTTAGAATGCCACAATCGCTGTCCACCTTTGAAATCAATCCAGTATTGTGATTTTGCAATTTCTAATGTGATTTCATTATTTTCCAACTTGTCTTTTAATTGGATAATTTCGTTATATGTCAGCATGATATTTTGGATTTATTACTCGACGAATATAACTAATACTAAAGCCCGTACTGTGAGAATTGGTGGTTAAAAAAGCACTGTTATCTGTATTACTTACGCAAAATTAAATAACACTAACTCAACCAATATTTTCTTATTTGGATCATCCGGATTTTTAAACGAGAAAGTGAAATTTGTTTGTGCTCTTTGATTAACCAAACCTTCACACAGTTCATGTGCTAATATTGCGTTTCTCGATTTTTCTATTACATCGGTAAAATTCTTAGTATCACGATTGAAAATTACCAAAGCAACTTTTTCATCTCTCCAATTCACATAATTTGATAGTAACTGATTTAACCCATCAATTAGGTACTTTTCACCTTTCCATAATTTACACTCTGCAATAAAAAGATTATTCCCATTATTGTCGAACATTAAAATATCTGTTTTTCCGTTTCTATTAAAAACTTCACCTTTAGCAGAATGATTCTTTGAAATAGAGTTTAAGAAAGGAATAAAGTAATCTCTGTATCTTTCTTCATCAAAACGAACATTAAGAGATTTGAAACCTTCTAAATTTTTACCGAGAATATTCATATAATCAATAACTTGGTAAAATGCTTTTTCACTGACGCCAGTAACGGTTTGGTCAACGAATTGCGGATCAACAGGAGAACCATTAAAATAGTTTTCAAGTGTTAGAGCGACTTCATCTTGTGTTTCTTCTATTTCGTATAATTTTGATGGATATATTGTTAAGTCAATATTACCACTTTTTTGCTTCGTAACATTTGACTTATGTACTGAGGCTAATTGTTGTAAATGATTAGCAATATTTTCAGGATCAATTCCATCTTTTAGAAATACTTTTAAATATTTCTTTCCAAAAGTTTCTCTAATTTCAAATGTATAATTTTTGGGCATATCGTTAAAAATAGTATTGAAGGGAACTAGCCATAGCCTTGCAAAAGAGTGAACTTTATAAGATCGAACGTTCAATTTTGCACTTGCGTTAGCAGAACCATTTTTCGTTTTTGCTAAAATACAAAAAAGAGGAACCGAAAATGGTTTTTACGGATAAAAATCATGAATCATGATTCATGAATCTTGAATTAAAAAAAGAAAAACAAAAAGCAAGTGGTTTTTTCGAAATAGGGAGCCGAATCGTTTAAATTGCTCTTAACTTTGCTCTTTTGCCAAATTGCATGTTAGTAGCTGGAATGCTTATAATCTTCGTCTACGCTTTCTATATCCAATAATTGGAATTCCTCTCCATGAATATATTCCTCTATTTGATGAGTACAATGTTTGTCGATTTTCTCTTTCTTTTATTTGGTCTTGCTTTCTAAATTCATTTATGAATTCCTGAACTCTCAAAGTCCATTCACCATTTGTGGTTGTATTCAAAAAAGCTTTACGTGAGATTTCTGCAACTTTTGCATGTCTACCAACCTGTGGAAATAAACAGTAAAGATTATTTCGTAAATCTTCTGTATCATCTATTGAACTGTTTCCTCGAAAATCAAAGATTACAGGTACAGAACTTTTAAGCCAAGCTTCTGGAAAACAAAACTCTGGAAAACAAACCTCAAAAATCCCCGACTTTTCAGTTTGATGCACTTCACTAATTCCGTCTCTTTTCCATTCCTTTAAAAAACGAGGATAATCTCTTTTTAGTCGCGTGCCATCCACTATCCAAACCATGTTTTTATAAAACTGTTCTCGTGCAGTTCGCTCTTGAGGATTAATGTTCGAATGTTGAAACTCTATTACGAGGCTATGAGCGGTACGAACATCAGCAATATGTTTTTCTTTTGTTCCATTATCAAACAAAGATATTTCTTGCCAATCGGATGGATAATTGTTTTTCCAAGTTCGGTGCCACTCTGTTTCTGGTTCCCACCAATTGTCACAATCCGTTTTGCTTTTATGTGCCCAATGCCATATTTTTCGTGTACCACATTTTGCAATAACTGGCTTCGAACAACAACAACACAATCCGTTAAGTTTCGGTTGAGCTTCTGTCCGATTATTATCTATTAAAGCAAAGCGCATTTTTTATAGTCAGCTATCAATACATTGTTTTCACTTGCAAATTTACTCAAATAAAAATATCCTTAGGAATCGTTAAGGTAAAAACCAATAATAGCCAAGCGACTTTCTTTTGCTTCTTTTCTTTGGTCGCAGATGTGGAAAGAAAAAAAGTATTTACAAGGCAAAAGAAAATTTGATTTGCATCTTTATCAAACAAAATATAGTAATTATAATTTATTTAATACTTGCAGTCGGTGTATTAAATGCTCAAATAATTCTTTTGTAATGTCAAACTTTGACACATGTGGCAAATATTTATTTCTTATTAAGACTTCTGTAAATCCATCATTATTAGATTTAGTATCATCATTAATATTTCTAATACAGGCGTCTAAACAGTCAACAGCTTTAGCAAATTCAGCTTCTCGTGTGGCTCTTTTTTCATATTCACTGACAATTTTTTCAAATCTTAATTTATTAGGAATAAGTGTTTTGATTTTTTCTAATGCTTGTTCTTCTTTTTGATGTTTGAGTTTCATTTCCTCTGGATTATTGAATTTGGCATCTCCTGCATAAACTTCAACAATATCATGGTAAATTAAATACTCAATAACTTTTAATCTGTTTAATGGTTCTTCAACATAATCGATTAGAATATCCGCAATCAGCAAACAACTCCAAGAGTGTTCTGCTGTACTTTCTTTTCTTCCCTTTACATTGGTACCACGTTCAACATATTTTAACTTTTCTAATTCGGTTAATGCTATAATCAATTTTTCCATTCAATGTAAATTATCTATTAAATATCCTTTTATTACAAAAATATAAATTAAAGTTGCCTAACAGACACTGCTTAAACTAAACTGTAAAAATAACAAAAGGGATATTGTCGTCCATTTTTCTAACGGTTCAGATTGGTACGGTCACTGTTAAGATTATGCTTAACTCTAAAGCGAACGCAATGAGCATTCTTTATAGCCAGTTATTCATACATTGTATTTACTAGCAAATTTACTCAAATAAAAATATCACTAGGAATCGTTAAGGTAAAAACCAATAATAACCAAGCGGCGTTCTTTTGCTTCTTTTCTTTGGTCGCAGATGTGGAAAGAAAAGAAGTTCGCTAAAACAACGAAAGGGATACTGGAATATCCCTTCAAAAACAGATCGCAACCTGTTTGATAAAATGTGAAGTGAGGACGGTGCGTAGCCTTACATTTTGGCAAAGGGGTTGTACCGCTTAAATGCAAAAAGACTGCCCCGACCATCGGAGGGAGTGTCTTTTTGCGGCCCGATTTTGGCTATCGGGCGACTGGAATAGGCTGTGACCTAAAATCTTTCAGATTGAGAAAAAAACCTCTGTATTCGGTCAATCCATTACGAAATAAACCCCATAACAAAGAACTACCCATTTGAGCCAATGACGAATTGATATATAAATCCTGTTTTTCCAATGCTTCAGCTAAACTGCAACTTGGTGTATCGTCTTGCTGTTCGGACTGCTTTAACAAAGCACCAAATTCATCTGTAACCATTGGCAGATTAGCTACCGTTTCATATATATCGGAATTGGGTTGTTTTATATCTCCAATAGTTGATAACAATACTTGTCCTGTATATTGGCTGTTACCATAATCCAACCAGTATTTTGGTTTATGATGATAATATTTTCCGTTATCCAGTGCTTTTAATATTTCAGCAATACCAAATCTTGCCTTTACACTATCTACACAGGTAATAAAGATAGTAGCCTGTGCGTTTTCGGGAAGTTTGCCCAAACTGTCCTTTTCAAACTTCTGCGTTTCGGCTTTCCAATTTGTACCTGAAAAGCGGTTGGCTCGGTTGATTAGAGCAGCAGATTTATACAATCCTACTTCGCATTCTGCAAAACGCTGTCTGCCCAAATTAGCTTCCGTAATAACATCATCATCCCAAAGGCGAACGGACAATCCTGCGTGACCTAACGCAATCAAACTATGGTTCATTTCCATTAAGGCGGTCAAAACCTTTGAGCCTGTACCACCTGCACCGATAAGGTTTACCGATATAGGATTGGTTGCATTTATTAAACTATTGTCCGTAAAATGGACTTTTATTTTTTCGGTATTCATCGCAATATGTCTTTTAAGGTTAGATTACTTTTTGTCAATACTTCCATTGGAAAAGCTTCGCCTGTGGCAATTAAATTTTCCCAAAGGCTTACGCAATTTCCTTTTATCGGGTTATGACCGTGCATTAAATGACTGAAATAACTGTTAAAGAAAAAGCCTTCCCATTTGTTTGTAAATTCTTCCAATGAAGCGGTTTTCTTTATGCGTACATCTACTGTACCCATACATACATTGCCGTCCTCGTACACATTAAAAAAAGGAGCGTTGTAAAGCTTTGTTTTTATCGTAGGTCTTCTGCCATTTATTAAAGCGAAAACGGCTAAACCGCTTCGGTTCGCTACCCACAGCATAGGCGGTACATTGGCTTTGCCTTTGGGTATTCCCAGACTTTCAATAAAATACATTTCCCTTTGTGTGGCTTTGGTAAACCAAACCACTTTGTTTCCTGTCGGCTCAAAGTATAAAACCTGATTGCTCAATACTCCCTGCGGTTTCAATAGCGGTTCTTTTTCCTCTTTGGCGGTCTTCAAAGCCTTTGCCAATTGGTTCGCTTCTTTTACGGTCAAAGGGTGTGCATTAATGGGCATACCGTTTTTATCCATATCAAAATGCTCTACATAAGTATCGTTACCCTTTCCAGTAGTCTGATAAAATACCAATGCTGATTTTGGATAGTACAGCATTCCGAAATCCTGTGTTATATCGTTCATAGTTTTGTTTTTAAAAATTATTTAAAATGTAGGTCAGTTCGTTTATCATCGGTAACAAACGGTTTTCAAACTCCAATGTATTGGCGGTTATATCGCTTCCGTCAAACCGTTTGATAATAATCGGTTCTTCCATCTGTCCGTATTCCTGTAATTCGTTATTTACAGATTCTACTACATTATCCATTAGCCACCCTGTACCATCTGCACAGAAGGAAACATATTTCTCCATAGATATAATGTTTTCCATATCTTCTTCGTTGGCTTCGCCATTTGGTCGGGCATTGCGGAAGACGGTTGCATTGGGGTACTGCTCATAAATTGCATAGGCTTCCTGTGCTACTTTATAGCAATCAGCATCAATCTTATCTTTTGGTTTAAAGCGGTTTAAACGGTCTTTAAAGAGCCTTAAATTGGCTTCGTTATATATCTTCTGTTCCATACGGTCGCCAATCCATTCCGCTTGTGCAAATTCACTAAGATAGGTTTCTGTGTCTTCTCCATAATCGTCCTCTGTTACCCAATCTTTATGCATCTCATACATCCAGTACAGATAACTGCTTTCCTGTCTGTAATAGGGAATGTCGGCAATGTGGTACAGATAACTACAAACCGATATAAGCAGTTGAGCGGTATGTTTTCGCTTTGGGTCTTTCAACCAACGAAATAAGGGTACTACAGGAATATAATACAGCGTTGCACCTGTATTATATCTTTCCTCACTTGTAAAAAACACTTTCTTACTATCCTGTATCAGTTTGATTTCTTCCCAATCGCTTACTTTAAGTTTTAACTGTTCTTCTATATCTTTTAAAGCCAATGCGATATTGTACGGATATCCTAAAGCCTGCGTTGGTTTCGGAATGATACCGTAATGCTCTGCTAATTGAGAAAGGGAACGATAAAAATCCCTTTCCATTTTGATATTATCCCTGCAAGCCTGTACAGTTTCCGTTTCTTCCAGTCTTGGGAGAAACGAAGTTCTTAGAAAACCATTGGCAACATAGTTACTGGTACAGACTTTTGTTTGTCCTTTTGGATTTCGTTTGCGTCTTTCGGTCGTTGCATCCAGTTTGCGAACTCGCTCAACTGACGATGTAATTGCTTTTGCTTGGGTTCTTGGGGCATTTGGAATGTTCCCGATACGGTATGTCGTTGCATAAGTCATTGTTTTACTGTTTTGGTTTAACCTTTTGTTCCCATAGCACTTTCAAAGCGGTACTGTACGGTATCGTCTTTGATTTGTGGTGCTGATACTTTTGCGGTGGTCAGAATGGGGTATGTATTGGAATAAAAATTCATTACTGCCTGTACACTCCATTGCGGTTCGGGGTCGTTCAGTTTAATTTCCTGCCCCTTGTTATTTAATATGAAAACTCGTTGTAATTGCGTTGCTAATAACATAACATTTAATTTTTTGGTTAACACTTTTATTCTTCTTCACCTGCTTCATCAATGGGGTAATCCTCTGTAACTACAGTCGATTGTATCGGTTCGGGTGTTGTTTCTTCTGTTGCACCGAAAAGGCTCGGTGTGGCAAATTTGTCCGATAGTGAAGTTTTGCGTTTGCGTATGGCATCGGCATAGTCGGGAAAATCGGCAGGGTTCGGCACTTTCATCCACGCTTCACGGAATTTGCCCTCTTTTTCCAATTCGTCAGCCTTTGCCATAGCTTCTTTATACTTCTTGTCCCTGGCTTCTTTTTCTTTCTTCTCCTTATCGGCTTTTTCCTTTTCCATTGCCGATTGCTTTTTGACTTCCTCCATTTGTTTTAGAAACTTTTCCATATCTACCATCATGCCCGAAACGGTTTGTACTGGTGCGGTTATCTGCTCAAAAAATCCCTCGTCAAACTCCTGTGCGGTAGCATTGAATGTAAGGGGTGGAATAAGGTTTTTGGCGTTATCTCCGCACTCATCATTGTTAAGCATAACCGATACTATTAGCTTGGTTTCTGTTCCCTTTGAAATGTTCAGTTGCAATACTCCTGTAAAGTCCAACTGCTGTATCTGATTGAAAAAATTTGTATTCATCGTTCTAATTTTTTTGTTTGTCCTCTAATCGTTTTTTCTTTGCTGTCAGTTTATTGTACATATCTGTCCAATAAGCGTTCTGTCTTTTGTCGAACTCGGAGAAACTTTCGTCCTCGTGTCTGTAACCAGTGTACCGTTTGCTAATCTTTATGGCTTCATCAAGGTCAGTGACTTCGATAGAGCATCCGTTCAAATCCGTTACTTTCATGTTTAATAATATAAGGCTACCACCGTTTGCAAGGCGGTAGCCTGTGGTGTAATTAATTAAGTTGAAAAACCTCTTCACCGACTTTCTGAAAAGAGGTACACAGTTCAAATGCTTTCTGTGATTTGAGTTGAGCAGTACCGCCCATTACAATACTCTGTAACTTGGCTTCGTTGTCTTTGTAGCTTCTTACGTTCTGATAGTAGCCTGTTACTGCATTATATGCCCCGAACAATGTGCCTTTGGTGGTGTCCATTTGTTGGGTATCGCTTACCATTGCATAAGCAAAAGCATCTTCAACCACGTTTTTGAATACGGTGGAAACTTCATCTTCCGCACCTTTTTTCAGTAATTCCAATGTTTCCTTATTCGGACAAAGTGCCAGTTGGATTAGCTTTTTAACCTCTTGGTCTGATACTTTGACTTTCGTCCACTCATTGAAAATACCCTCTAACTGGTCGCTAAACTGGTTAGCCAATCCCATAACTTTATGAGCATTGTCCAAACGTTGTTTTGCTCCTGCGGTGTGCTTGATGCGTACCACATTGCTCATATTACGCAAAGAAGCGTTTAAGGTATTTTGGCAAACGATACGGATAGGTGTAAAAGCGGCTGTAATACTTCCGCTACCGTCGTGCGAAGTTGTTAGGAAGATGTATTTTTCTGTCACATCATCGCCATTGCCCACACGGATATAACTCGGCAATTTGGCTGTAATAAAAATGCGTTCCCCATTACCTAAAGCTCCTGCGGTTTCGTATAAAATACCGTCTGTACCGCCTACAATACTGTCAAAGAATGAAAAAGCATCCCTGTTTTGTACGATATGGTAGTCTTTACCCACCACACCCAATACGGCATTGTTATCGGTGCGTATGTTGGCGAAATAGTTATGTACTTCCAGTTCGCTACTGCCTATCTCTATGCCGTTAGTGGTTTCGATAATACCCGAACCTTTGGTAAAGAGTGGAGATTTTACCACTTCATAATCTAACCCTGCGTGTCTGATAGCCTGCTCGCTTGTCGGATAATCCTGTACGATTTGCCCCAAACCGTGCCACGCTTTTTCCTTTACACTAAAGAATGAGTAACGTCCTGTCTTGCTGTTGAAATTGATATTATGTGCCATGATATTGAAATTTTAAAAGTTTGAAAAATGAATATTTGATTGTTGTTAAAATGGTAGGTCGTCTTTGGTCTGCTCCGCTGTAACCTTACCTTTGTTATTATTAGTAGCCTGTACGGTTTCTGTTTTCCTGCTACCTCCGTGCAGTTTGATTTGTGAGGTATGAAAATTCAGTCCTGCTTTTGGCTCTCCGTCATTTCCTGTCCACGCTCTTGTACTTACTCTGCCTGTTAGTTCTACCAGTGTGCCTTTTGTGAGTAGTCTGGCTACGTTGGGAGTTATCCAGTACGAGCAGTCGAAATAGGTGGTTTGCTCTATGCGTTCGCCCTGCTTGTTTTTGTAGCTGTCGTTTGTTGCTACTGAAAAGTTTACTACTTGTTTGTCCTGTGACGTTGTGCGTACTTCCGCATCCCTTGTCAATCTTCCTGTGATGTTCATGATTTTCGATTTTTACGTTGTTAAATTCCTGTTTGATTTTTTTTGATTTGATTTATTCGGCAATGAGAGGAGGTGCTTGTTTTCGTTTCACTTTTTCCATTTCCAATGCTGATATTTTTCATTTCTGACATTTTTTTTATTCGTGTAAAGAGCCGGAGTATGCTTTGTTTCGTTTCACGAGCATAAAAGGTTAGTGTTTAGCAGCAGCAAGGTTTTGTCAAAAAAATACGACCCGTATGGGTGGAGATTATTTTGCAAACCCGGAGGGCATGATCTTGCTGTTGCGTTAAGAACACTGAAATACCTTTGCTCTTGAAATGGGACAAAAACAGCATACCGGTTCTTGGATAAAAAATAATGTGGAAGCCATTGGAAAAGGCATTGAGCAAATGGCTGATTAGATTAGAATACAGGCATCACCTGCACGAATTTTAAACTGTTTTCTTAAAACTCGTGGCTCCTAAGAGTCACTTAAAAGAGAGATGGAAAAACAATGTTTTGGAAGTAGACAGGCATTTTGGAATTTGTCTTTTTCAAGAATATCCAGTGAAGCTCTTTTATGGTAGGATATGGGGAGGGTAAATGTGCTTTACGGATTTGTAGAGGAAAAAAAACCGAGGTTTATCGACCTCGGCTCAGTTATAATAGGTAATGTTTACACAAACTTGAAAATGTGTTCATGAATAAGATTTGTTTGCCCTACACTATGTAAATTTTGGTACGCATAAATAATAGCAGCAAGATGGTCTTTATTACAGCAGACGACATACTTTTTTGCCTGATGAAACATTGCTAAATCTTTATTTACATAAAAAGCTATACTGTTGACCTTCTTGTTACCCGAGTCACTGCAAATGAAAGTTTCTTTATTACCTAGAGGTAAAATGAAGTTCCCAAAATCTTCTATATCGGAACGTTTGCTTTCAATAATTGGTGAATCTCCTAGGATAGATGTAATTATCTCATTTGAATCAATATAGCTGTTCTGATGTAATTTTGATAATTTATCTTCTGCTATTTCATAATTATTATAGAATGGTAAGAACGGAAAGATTAGTCGTTTTGTACGGTTGAAAATTTCAGAATTGAGTAGATGCTCGATAGCCTCCGTATTTTGAGAGCCATCATCATTTATGGCCTTTATCGAGATCGGTAATTTATCGTATGTATACTGTCTATCTTTATCATAGAACAGTTCATCATTAACGGGTAATCGCCATTTTAATGAAGAAACCATTACAAGTAAAGAAGTAAGCCCTTCTTCAGTGATATTTTTAGTCGCAATTATTTCTGTCAGATCACGGGAAAATTTTTCGTCAAGTTCAGCATACAACTTTTCAAGATTATCGTTTGCTGTTCCGCCAAAATCAAGGATATTCCTATTCATCTCAAAGAATATAGATTTGGGGCTTCTCTTTTCCTTTGCAAAGGTTTTTTTTTCTTTATCATACAGATAAAGCATATTGTCCGAATCAGCAAATTTCTTGATAAGGAACTGCGGAATATAATGATGACGTCTTGAAATACCCATATCTAACTATTCTTTTGTTTAAGGTCATCCAACTCTTTAAGATATGGGCCATATAGGTTCAATTCGTTAAGAGCAAGCCTGAATACTATACCGTTAATAGGGGGTGGAGTAAATTTTTCAAGATTGTCGCACTCAGGATCGCCGTCAGGGAAGCTATATTTTGCTTTCTGGTGTGCAGGTCTTGATGCGATTCGGTTTGTCCTTATACTTTCAAAAATTTCATAGGTAGCCAATATCAATACGGTAGCTTCACCGAAAGTGGTCAATTTATCAATATAAAAAAACTGCTTGTCTTTTAGTATAACAGGAGGTGTAAAAAGGTTTATTATTCTTGAAAGTTCAAGAAGAAACTTTTGTTTGTAACTAATAGTATCCTTACCGTTGGCAAAGAAGGGTCTAACAAAATAAAAGAAGTCATTTTCTTTTAGTTTTTGTGCCATATAAAATTTATCGTAATAATATTTCAATGCCTGTGAGATATGTATACGTCCTTGTTCGTATGTTAGATCGGCAAAGTCCTTAATGTTTTTAAGAACATCATTGTACTGAGGTACTTCTAAAAAATTAGTAAGCAAATATATTTCGGGATTCTCCTGAAATTGTTCATAGCCACCATCTTTTAATTTTTCAAGTATATCAATTAAAATCACTGGCGGGTTTGATGAGTTCAAGGCAAAGTATGCAATAAGAATTTTCTCAAATGCCGGGGCCCTTTTAATCCCGTAAAACGAAAGCAATTCATCAAAGAAACCATAAGGATAAAAGGGTCTTCGACTAAGCATACTTGGGTTAATATCCGATAAATTGTTCTCATACATATACTCGTCAATTGTAGAACTCAGAAACTCATCAATAGCACCAAATGTTAAGTAAAAGCTATTAATATTAATAAGTTCTGTTGTATATATCTTAATCAGAATCCTCGCTCCACTATACTTAACACCATTTACAACGACTTCCATTGGTTTTTCGGTTCGTTCTATCGATGCTATACCAAATTTTTTACTAGGCGTTTTATCAGTTTCTTCGACCACATTATAGTCAATATCATCCTCATTCAATATGGCTGTTATCTCGTTCCAATAATCTACCATATTCTTACAGCTTTCAAAGGTGTTACTGTTTATTGGATAAGCGTTAAGCCCTTCTTTTGACGTCAAGATGGTTGATGCTCGGAACCTATCACAAAAATTAAGGTTAAATTGACGTATTCCAGAGAATGTAGCAATGTTGGTAAGGTAGTGGTAGTATTCATGAATGAATATAGATTGCTCTTGACCGATTTGTAGGTCAGTTATAAAAGTGGTTAAGTTATCAATATCAAATCCATCTAGGCAGATATAAAATCTGTCAGGGTAGTATTTTATTTTAGTCAAGTCAATTTCTGCCATTTTATAAGGATTTTTTAACGACACTATAGGTCAAGTTTGTTTTGTAAATATAAAAAATAACAGGTGGCTTTAATTTGCATAAAGAGGTAAATAAAAAAGCAGAATTATAAAATCCTGCTTTTCAATAAATATTACACCATTAAGTGACCAGTTCTAATTCATCTTCAACTATTATGAAATCGGGCTGTGAAGGCGTATCTGGTTCCATTGAAATGAATGCTGTTTCCAGAGAAGCAAATTTCGGAGAAACCAAATCCATATCCTTGCTGATCTTCTGACTTGTAATCTTAGCATAAATCTGAGTGGTAGAAATATTCTTATGTCCCATCATCTTACTAAGGCTTTCAAGAGGTACTCCCTCTGTTAAAAACATTGTTGCAAAAGTATGTCGTGCCGTATGGAACGTCACTTTTTGTTCAGTGACAATTTCAGCTTCTTCAATCAGTTTAGCTACATGATTATTACATGTTGCATTGGATGGAACTGGAAATATGAAATCATTTCTTGTAATACCTCTGTATTTTTCAATGATCCGTTTGGGAATTTCCATCAAACGAACATTTGATGCAACATCCGATTTCTTTCTTCGGCTGATAATCCATTGATGACCGTCAAAGAAGGATTGAATGTTGCTCCACTTTAGCTTTTTAACGTCAATGTAAGACAACCCTGTAAAGCAACTAAAAATGAAAATGTCTTTAACCAGTTCATATTTCGGCTTAGAGGGTTTTAAGAATAACAATTTTTCCACAGCCTCCTTCAAAAGATAGCTACGATCAGTTTCCTGCATGCTTATTTCGTAATCCTCAAATGGATTTTGACGTATCAATCCTTTTTTAATAGCTAGGTCAGCTAAAGCTATAACAGGCATTGTATAAACCCATACCGTATTGTGTGTACATTCTTTATCAATGCGAAGGAAAAAATCGAACTCCCTGATAAAATCAGATGTAAGCTCACGAAAAGCCATATCATCCCGATGATACCTAGCTTTTATAAATTCCGTCAGATGATTGAAAACAACTTTGTACTTATAATAAGTGTTTGACGAGCGCTTACCTTTTGCCACCATTTTTTCAAAATCCTCATTTTGTTCTTTGAAAACTTTGAGTACTGCATCATCCATCACACCGACACCTAAAAAAGAGAGCTTAACTTTCTGTGAAGTAGCAAAACCTTCATCTTTAAGCATATCATCATAAATCTTATTGATACGTACACGAATTTTATCCAATTTTTGATTGGTAGTTAGTGCTGTTGTGCTTTTTCCCTGTACGCGTCCGTGTTTTAAATCCCAAGTATTGGGATCAATTTCCAGTTTGGTTCCAAAAGTTTTTGGTGTACCATCAATAGTAATACGTCCCATTACAGGTACATTACCATTTTTTTTGGGTTCATTTTTCTTCAAGTAAAACAATAGCTTGAAAGTGGATCTTTTAACTGTCTCCATAACTCAAAATTTTAATGTTTAAAATTAAATTTTAGCGAGTTACAAGGAAAGATAAAAAAGAGTGCAAAATGCTGAAATATAGCTAATTATACTATCTTGTACAATCCAAAACAGGTAATGATTTAGTAACCTATCTCTGTCTTTTTAAGCCCAAAACCTGATGTACACTACCTTCCAAATTCAGACCGTCAATTTATAAACTACTGCATAGTAACGGTTTTAACCGTTTTTCTTAATTTTACTTTTGTTCAATCTTTTTTAATAAAAAAGGGACAACCTATGTTGTCCCTTTCTAAAGATTTTGATTTATATTAATCTTCAAGTGCCTTCACCCCTGGAAGAACTTTTCCTTCCATGTATTCCAAAAGCGCACCACCACCTGTACTGACGTAACTTACATCTTCAGTCATACCAAATTTACTTACCGCAGCAGCAGAATCACCACCTCCTATTAAAGAGAATGCCCCATTCTTCGTTGCTTCCACAACAGCATCAGCTACAGCTTTGGTACCCTTTGCAAAGGTATCAAATTCAAAAACACCCATTGGACCGTTCCAAAGAACTGTTTTAGAATTTTTGATGATCGCAGCGAAATTTGCTGCAGACTCCTGACCAATATCCAGACCTTGCAAATCTGCAGGAATTTGATCATTTGGTCCATCATATACATTGGCATCGTTGGAAAATGCATCTGCAATCTGAGCATCCGTAGGAATAACCAAGTTTACACCTTTTTCCTTCGCTTTTTTCACCAACTCATTCGCTAAATCAAGTTTATCGATTTCAACCAATGATTGACCAATTTCACCCCCTCTAGCTTTGATGAACGTATAAGCCATACCTCCACCAATTAAAAGGTTGTCAACTTTATCCAATAAGGCCTCAATTAACTGAATTTTATCAGAAACTTTTGCTCCACCCATGATAGCCGTAAATGGTCTAACCGGATTGTTTAATACTTTTTCTGCATTTCCGACTTCTGCAGCCATCAAGTAACCGCTATATTTAGCTCCTGGAAAAAATTGCGCAACAATTGCTGTCGAAGCATGAGCTCTGTGGGCTGTACCGAAAGCATCGTTCACATAGATATCGCCTAATTTTGACAACTTCTCAGCAAATTCAACATCTCCTTTTTCTTCTTCTTTATAGAAGCGAAGGTTTTCTAGCAATAAAACCTGACCAGCTTGTAAAGCTGCCGCTTTTTCTACGGCCTCTGTACCGATACAATCATTGGCAAACTGAACATCAGTACCTAAAACCTGTGAAAGATGAGCAACAATATGTTTTAATGAATACTTATCAGTAGGACCATCTTTTGGCCTTCCTAAATGGGACATCAATATCACGCTTCCACCATCGTTCAAGATCTTCTTTATTGTTGGAGCCGCTCCCTGGATACGATTATCATCCGTAATATTGAAATTTTCATCCAAAGGCACGTTGAAATCCACACGTACCAAGGCTTTTTTACCTGCAAAATTTAAATCGTCTACTGTTTTCATTCTGTAACTTTATTGATTTGGGATTAGGTCGTTTTGTCAAACGAACAGCTAAATATAAAAAAAAGCATTTGCTTTCATTAGAAATAATTATTTATTCATGGCAATCCGTACATTGGATCGAACTTCTCCGCACGCAACGTAAGAATTACCGGCATCGTTATAAATTATAATCACCTACAACCATACCACGATTGGACTTCCTTTACGAATCAATTACTAGTGAATCTCAACGCTATAAGGCATTCTCGCCTGCACCCCCGTCTGTGCTGTAGCTTTTCTCACGACATCAAAATAACGATAATATTCGCCCATTTGCTCTTTTGCAATCCAAACTTGGACTTTTTCTTTTGAATTATTTAATATCGAGGTAAAAGGATCTTCTTTCTCCGGATATTGGGACACTTTATATTTATTCAGATTGGCCTTTTTTGCGGCAGCCTGAATAGCGGCATCCAAGTTTCCGAGACGGTCAACCAATTTATTATTCACACCTTGCGCACCGGTCCAAACTCTTCCCTGCCCAATACTATCTACATCAGCAATGGATAATTTACGGCCGTCTGCAACAACTTTAGTAAATGTACCATATACTTTATCCACTTCCCGCTGGATGATATCCCTTTCTTCTGCTGTCAACGGCCGATCGAAAGAAGTCATCAAATCAGCAAACTTACCCGTCTTTACACCATCATAATGCACTCCAATTTTATTGTTCATCAGATTTTGGAAATTAGGAATCACACCAAATACACCAATAGATCCTGTAATTGTAGTTGGTTCAGCAAATATCGAATCTGCTGCCGCCGAGATATAATACCCACCTGATGCAGCTAAATCTCCCATCGACACGATTACGGGTTTCACTTTCTTGGTCAAAATAACCTCCCGCCAAATAATATCGGACGCTAAAGCAGATCCTCCTGGTGAATTCACACGCAAAACAACAGCTTTAACAGCATCATCTTCTCTTAATTTTCGTAGTTCGCGGGAGAATTTATCACCACCGATTTGACCTGGTCCTGTTCCTTCACCATCAACAATTTCTCCGGCAGCATAAAGAACCGCGACTTCAGATCCGCTCGCATCATCTTTTAACTTTTTATTATAATCCAACAGGGAAACAAACGATATCTCATCCTTTTCCGAAATTTTCAAACGTTTTCTCAAATCCGATAAAAGTTCGTCTTTATACAACTTGGCATCTGCAAGCTTATATTTTACCGCGTCGTCCGCATCCCGGACACGATAGTCATTCGCAATAGCCCGTAATGAATCGGCAGCAATATTTCTGCTCGCTGCTATTTCATTAATAAAGGTACTGTATATACTTCCCAAATATGATGTTACCTGCAAGCGATTGGGATCACTCATTTTATTTAAAAAGAAAGGCTCAACAGCACTTTTAAATGTACCTACCTTCACAATTTGCATCTCCACCCCAACCTTGTCCAAAAGGTCTTTATAGAACATCGTAGAACTTGCCAAACCTTTAAAATCAATCGTCCCTTGCGGATTAACGTACACCTTATCGGCGGTGCTCGCTACATAATAGGCCTTTTGGTCATACCCCGCATTATAAGCAACAACAAATTTCCCGGTTTTCTTAAAAGCCAAAAGTTCGTCTCTCACTTCCTTTAAACTTGCAAAGCCAACTCCGATATGACTAGCATCTAAATAGATCCCTTTAATATTCCCATCCGTCGCCGCATACTTGATCCTCGCCAAAATATCGTCTAGACCAATATTTTTAGTGGAATAACCTGGAAGATTGAGACTACCCAAAGGATTCGCTTCGCTTCTCTCTGAAATATCATAATCAAAGGATAGGTATAAAACCGAGTTGCTTTTAACAACAATCTCCTGATCCGAGGATGCCGAGCTGATGATGGCCCCAATAATCCCCATCAAAACAATAAACAACACAACAAAAGAGATCACAATCCCCGTAATTGTTGCCAGTACGTACTTAAAAAATGATTTCATATTTTGTAATTAAATCCGATCCATAATCGATCTTCCTGTGAAAAGACTTATTTTCACTAAAGGTAATGCAATATTTTTTATTCACCCAGTCTTTTATTTCATCTACCCCACATTTTATTCGCGAAATTAAGGCTCATAGCCTGAAAGAAATTTACATATCCATAGACCATTAATACACTAAATCCAAAAAATAGCCGAAATTCAAACAACTAAGTTTCACAAAATCTTAATTTAGCATCATGAATCAGATTTATATACTATTGGGCACTAACCTTGGGGATCGTTTTCAACAGCTTGATCTAGCGAGAAAACAACTTGAAACACATGTTGGAGCAATTATTGAAGCTTCTTCGATCTATGAAACAGCGGCCTGGGGAGTTGAAGACCAACCGCCCTTTTTAAATCAGGTCGTTTTAGTGGCATCCCGGTTACAGCCTTTAGCATGCTTAAACCTGACACAACACATCGAACAGGAATTAGGACGTATCCGTATAAAAAAATGGGGTGAAAGAGTCATTGATATTGATATACTCTACTTTAACCAGGAAATTATCGATCTGCCATCGTTGCAGATTCCACACCCTTTTATTGCTGATCGCAGGTTTACACTGGAGCCTTTAGTGGAAATAGCACCAGCCTATATCCATCCCGTTTACAAAAAAAATAACGTATATTTATTGAATAAATGCAAAGACGACTTACCTGTAAAGAAAATTAGCGACGATGAACCATATCGATATTGAACTGATCAACCAAAACATGTTTGACAACCAAGACTTAATCAAACAATTTGTATCCATGTATCTTATTCAAACACCTGTAGATCTCGACAAGCTCCGACAAGCGCTGGTTGAAGGTGATCTTCAAAAGATTGGTGATACAGCCCATCACATCAAACCGACAATGGACTATATCGGTGCCTTTCACTTAAAAGAAAAATTTGAGGAATTAGAGACCAATTCAAAGAACGAAGCATCTCTTGACAGCCTTCGGGCCACTTTTGGTGTTATCGATATTGAAATGAAAGAGCTTCTATTTGAATTGGAACAATATGAAAAAACGATCTAAACCAGATCGTTTTTTTTATTAAAATGCAATGCTGATAATAGGAAATATAAAATTAAAATAATCGGTAAAGCCATAAATTGACCAACAATAAACAAGATCAGCGTCAGGATCAAAAATATGAAGCGAAATTTATTCGTTTTCCAATCCATCGAACTAAATTTCATCGAAAACAACCTAATTTCACTTACCAAAAGATAACTGGTTAAAAGAACACTACCGATTAATACAATCGGATTTAAAACCAATTGTGGGTATTTGTCTGCGATATAAGGTAGAGAAAGCACATAAAATGTATTCATTGGCGTATTCAAACCAATGAAATCCGAAGTTTGGCGCTCATCCAGGTTGAACTTTGCTAAACGTAAAGCCGAGAAAACAGTAATGATAAACCCTAAATAAGGTAACAGAGAACCATCAGGAAATACCTTTGTCAACAAGGTAAACATGATTGTCCCAGGTAAAAAACCAAAACTGACCATATCAGCCAACGAATCCAGCTCCTTTCCTATTGGCGATTTAACATGAAGTAGTCTCGCTACCATTCCGTCAAAAAAATCGAATATCCCGGAAGCAAATACGCAAATAGTGACAACTTGAATATTGCCTTGCAATGCCATCAATACAGCGATACAGCCACTAAATAAATTTAGACAAGTCAGCAGATTTGGGATATGTTTTTTCATGTACAGGATCTATTTTATAAAAAAAGCCATCATTTGATTAAAAATGATGGCTAAAATATCAAAATTTGATGGAATTACCCATTCATACTGATCAAAAATTCTTCATTTGATTTAGTGCCACGCAATTGACCTTGTAAAAATTCCATGGCCTCTGTAGAATTCATATCCGATAAGTGGTTACGAAGTACCCAAATACGTTGTAATGTTTCTTTGTCAGTCAATAGATCATCACGACGTGTACTCGATGCGGTGATATCGATCGCAGGGAAAATTCGTTTGTTTGCCAACTTACGATCCAACTGTAATTCCATATTACCTGTACCTTTGAATTCCTCAAAGATAACTTCGTCCATTTTAGAACCTGTATCTGTCAATGCTGTTGCTAAGATCGTCAATGAACCACCATTTTCAATATTCCGGGCAGCACCAAAGAAACGTTTTGGTTTGTGTAAAGCATTCGCATCCACACCACCTGACAAAATTTTACCTGACGCAGGCGCCACTGTGTTATAGGCACGTGCCAATCTTGTAATCGAGTCTAACAAGATAACGACATCATGTCCACATTCTACCATACGTTTAGCTTTCTCAAGCACGATGTTTGCAATTTTAACGTGACGGTCAGCCGGCTCATCAAATGTCGAAGAAACAACTTCCGCGCGTACACTTCTCGCCATATCAGTAACCTCCTCAGGGCGCTCATCGATTAATAAGATAATCAAATAAACTTCTGGGTGATTTTTTGCAATAGCATTTGCAACCTCTTTCAACAAGTTTGTTTTACCCGTTTTCGGTTGAGCAACGATTAGTCCACGTTGACCTTTACCTATAGGCGTAAATAAATCCATGATACGTGTAGAGTAATTTCCAACACCCATATCTAAATTTAAACGCTCATCAGGGAATAATGGTGTCAAATAATCAAATGGCACACGATCGCGTACCTCAGCCGGATTTTGTCCATTGATAGCCTCAACCCGTACCAGAGGGAAGTATTTTTCACCCTCTTTAGGCGGACGGATACAACCACGTACCGTATCTCCCGTTTTCAAACCAAATAATTTGATCTGAGATTGTGATACATAAATATCATCAGGAGAAGTCAGATAGTTATAATCTGATGAACGTAAGAAGCCATAACCATCAGGCATGATCTCCAATACACCCTCATTAACGATCACATTATCGAAATCTGTACTTGAAGAAGTGTTTTCTGCTTTAGGAGTTTGTGTTGCTTTTTCAGGTTGGGGGCCTTTATCTGCTGCTGGTGTATCTTCGGTTGCAACCGGGGCTTCGTCATGCTCAGAAACTTCACGTTTTCTTACCGTGACAGGTTCCGCAGTTTTTACGGTCCGCACACGTTTACGTGTACGCTCAGCATGTTCCTGATTATCTTCCTCTACTTTAGCTGCTTTTTCAGCTGGCGCTGGTGCTGCTTCCTCTTCCCCACCAGTATTGCTAATTCTTTCGATTAATTCTTGTTTACGCAATTTATCAGCATCTGCGATACCGATCAACTTAGCAATCTCGCGCAATTCCGATACGAGTTTAGCGTTTAATTCGTTAATATCCATTAATGTGTTGTGTATGATTTTTGGATTTTTTTTTGAGCTTTTTTCTGAATTCTGATTACACACTTAAACAAGTTTCCATGATTAAGTGAGATGAAGAACTTAATGATTTCTTTTAAACCCGAAGTGGATTAAATATTGAGAACCTAGACAAAGAAAAAAACAAATTTTGTTATTTCAAAATATTTCAAAAAAAATATTTACTATTGTAGCTAGTAAAACGATTTAACAACATTTTTAGATTGAATTTTATATTTTTTTTCATAAGTTCGTACCTTTCAAAATTTAAGTTTTTAGATCCCTTATATGGAACAGCAACAAACTAAAACCAATTACCCCGCACTCTACACATTGATTATTGTGTTTTTCTTTTGGGGGTTCATTGCGGCAGGGAACAGTGTTTTTATACCGTTCTGCAAAAATTACTTTCATTTAGACCAGTTTCAATCCCAGTTAATAGACTTTGCTTTTTATACAGCCTATTATATTGGTGCATTGTTACTATTTATATTCAGTTCAATCGGGGGAAAGGACCTGGTTGGAAAATGGGGATATAAAAAGAGTATAGTTTACGGTTTACTTTTTTCGGCCTTGGGTGCCGCAGCCATGATTGTTGCTGTCGAAGTAAATTTGTATGTTGGTATGTTATTGGGACTATTCGTTGTAGCCCTTGGTTTTTCTTTACAACAGACTGCAGCAAATCCATTTGCGGTTTTATTGGGCGATCCAAAAACGGGTGCTTCCCGTGTGAACCTAGGCGGTGGTATCAACTCATTTGGTACAACAATAGGCCCTCTTGTTATCGGGTTTTCCTTATTCGGAACTTTTGAGCCTATTTCTGACTCAGAGATCGCCAACCTTCCGCTAAACAAGGTTGTTTATCTTTATATTGGTGTTGGTCTATTGTTCCTGTTAGCTGCAGCATTATTTAATTTCAGTAAAAAAGTTCCTGCTGGAATTAGTGATGAGCCAATGGAAAAAGCGAATAAAGCTTTACGTACCTTGATCATTATGACCATCCTCCTTTTTGGTATGTTCACGCCAGTGTTTTTAAGCTATAAGAGCGATTTAGCCTTGCAGGTAGAGCAGTTACACAAACAGGTTTCAAGTTTAACAGATCAGGTTCAGATCGATCAACTCAAACTGCACATTAAAGAAGTTGCCAAACCACTCGAAATGCAACGCATGTTATGGTTGGCAGGAGCATTGGTCGTTGTGATCGGTGGTTTATTGTTCTCCAATAAGAGCGCGCAAAAAAATCCAGAAGGTTGGGGTGCGATGAAATATCCACAATTGGCTTTGGGTATGCTCGCGCTTTTTATCTATGTCGGTATCGAAGTCGCAATCGGTAGTAACCTCGGCGAATTATTAACATTGAAGGAATTTGGTCATTTGCAATCATCTCAAATTACACCTTATGTATCCATGTATTGGGGAAGTATGATGATCGGTCGTTGGGCTGGTGCTATAACAGCATTTAACTTGAGTAAATCAACTAAAAATGGATTATTGATTATCGTTCCTCTGATTGCATTCTCCATTATCATCGGCGTCAATACGCTTGCAGGATTTGAGATGTCACATCTGTATTATTACGTCATATGTATTATTCTTCAAATTGTAGCATTCTACCTAAGTAAAGAAAAACCTGCTCGTACATTGATTATTTTTGGATTATTTGGAATCATTGCGATGTTAATTGGCCTATTCTCATCGGGTACTATTGCAATCTATGCTTTCTTATCAGGCGGTCTTGCATGTTCAATTATGTGGTCCTCAATTTTCAGTTTGTCCATTGTAGGTTTAGGAAAATATACCGCTCAAGGTTCGGCATTTCTTGTGATGATGATTCTTGGTGGTGGTGTTCTTCCTCCGATACAAGGAAAATTAGCGGATATTATCGGTATCCATAACTCGTATATTCTACCATTAATCGGATTCTGTTATGTTGTTTTCTTTGCGATATTTGTTAAGGGAATATTAACAAAACAAGGAATCAATATTGATGAAATAGAGGCTGAAGGAGGCCATTAACACCCCTCACTAATTGTAAATAGTACACTATTTAAACAATTTTATTACACAGCTCAAAAACTGGCTTAACAACACCGTTAAGCCAGTTTTTTTATATAGTCACCAAAGTACAAAAATTTATTTTTTGAAAAATAAGCGTATAAATTATGATATTTAAAATTAAAAAATGTATTTTCGGGGAATTGATTAATGAATTGATTACTCATTTTATAACGATAAACACAATTAAAACTACTCAATAATGATAATCATTGCTGACGGGGGATCAACAAAAACAAACTGGTGTTTGTTAGACGATTCGAATAAAAAAATCTACTTCAATACGGAAGGGTACAACCCTTATTTTGTTGATAGTGAATACATTGTAAACTCCCTAAAAAAAGGACTACCGCAAGATTTACCTTTTGAAAAAATCTCAGAGGTAAACTATTATGGTGCAGGTGTTCATAACAAGGAAAAAGCACAAATTGTTGTTGATGCTTTAAAACAAGTATTTACTACAGCTGAAGTTGAAGTAGGACACGATCTTCTTGCAGCAGCAAGAGCATTATTAGGAACTCAAGCCGGATTTGCTGCGATCTTAGGAACAGGAACAAATTCTTGTCTATACGATGGTAAAGAAATCACATTAAACATCGACTCAGGTGCTTACATTTTAGGTGATGAAGGTTCTGGTAGTTATATTGGTAAAAAATTACTGGCAGATTATGTTCGTAATTTGATGCCTAAAGATGTTAAAGAAGTATTTTATAACACGTATAAAATGACAAAGGACGAAATTATGGACGCGGTTTATACCAAACCAATGCCAAATCGTTTCTGTGCAAGCTTTAGCAAATTTGTCTATGACAACAATGTAAATATCGAATACACACGCAATATTGTTGATGAAGCTTTTGAAGCATTTTTCAGAAATCTTGTCAGCAAATACCCTAACTATCAAAGCTATACTTTCAACTGTATCGGTTCGGTTGGTTACAATTTCAGAAATGTATTAGCAGAAAAAGCTGAGCAATATGGAATGAAAGTAGGCAAGATCTTGCGCTCCCCTATCGACGATTTAGTACAATTCCACATCGATAGAGCAGCAGCGACTGCCAAATAGAAAAAGAAAAATAATCTTTAACATAAGGAAAGGTATTCAATAAAATTGGATACCTTTTTTATTGCTCTTCCCCCAGTCCTCCGACCTCCCAATATTCTCCGTACCGAAAATTCCCTACTAATATTAATTTCCAATTAACTAACTCATACCGTTTTACAAGACATTTTAATGATTTAATAACAGGAATTTCATCGGTACAAAATAAAAGTATCTTTTTTTTGTAATAGAAGTTAACAGATTGATTAAATGAAATATTGCGGCTTAGAATAACTTCAAAAACGGTAAAAAAGGTCGTTTATGATCGATTCATTTCAGACAAATCCGGCAAAGGTCAAATATAGTCCTCAACAGACGCATAGAAAAAAAATCTACAAAGGACATCTTGGTAGACATAAATGAATAAACAAATTTATTGCAAATGAAAAGAAGCCTTGATATACTTGTAATCTCAGATTTACACCTAGGTACTTACGGTAGTAGAGCTAAAGAGCTTTTACTTTATCTAGAGTCCGTATCTCCCAAAATACTGATACTCAATGGAGACATCGTAGACATTTGGCAATTTAAAAAAAGCTATTTTCCGCAAGAACATCTAAAAGTCATCAAAAAAATCATTGACATGAGCTCTTCGGGGACAGAAGTACATTACATCACGGGCAACCACGATGAAATGTTGCGCAAGTTTACCGATCTAAAATTAGGTAATATCAAGCTGAGCAATAAACTCCTTCTTTCACTCAATAATCAAAAAGTGTGGATCTTTCATGGAGACGTTTTCGACGCATCCATTCATCATTCTAAATGGTTGGCCAAACTCGGTGGATGGGGTTACGACAAACTTATCCAGCTCAATAATATCATTAATTATTGCCTAGATAAAATGGGTAAGGAGAAATATTCTCTTTCTAAAAAGATCAAAAACTCCGTTAAAAAGGCCGTCAAGTATATATCAGATTTTGAACATACAGCGACTGAACTAGCGATTGAAAAAAATTACGATTTCGTCATCTGTGGACACATCCACCAGCCTCAAATCAAAGAAGTCATTACCCGAAAAGGAACCTGCACGTATATGAACTCAGGAGATTGGATTGAAAACCTCAGTAGTTTAGAATATAAAAATGGGGAATGGAAGCTGTTCTATTTTGAAGAAAATAAAGAACAAATCCTGAAGAATAAAATCATCGATATCCCTCTTTTCAGCCTGGAAGATCTTAAAAAGATTGTCATCTCATAAAGATTGTCATGTCTTAATGAACACAACAGAGATCTGCATATAATCAGGAAAACACTAAAACAAAGCCGAGCAAGCTCGGCTTTGTTTTAGTGTTTATAGTTCAAATGTTGCACCGATTTTCGGCAATGACAATGAAATATCCTCATTTTGGAATTTATCCAAAGCTTGTTGTTTATCGATCGTTATTGGCGGAAATGAATCGTAATGGATACCAACTACCCGAGCACAATTCACAAACTCAGCCGCTTTAATTGCATCATCCACATCCATTGTATAGTGCCCACCTATAGGTAAAAATGCCCAATCCAGGTTCATGTCTGCCAGCAATTTCATTTCCATAGTCAGTGCGGTATCGCCGGCAAAATAAATTTTTTTGCCTTTTACATGGAAGACAAATCCCACAGGAAACCCGCCGTATTGACCATCAGGTGTACTATTGGTATGTGCAGCATACACCATCTTCACCGAACCAAAAGGCAGTTGAACTGTTCCGCCCAAGTTGAATTCGATCACCTTATCGTCAGGTACGCCCTGTCTTCTCACCCAGCCTGCAGTTTCAACAATCGCTAAAACAGTGGCATCGCTGTTTTTTTGAATCGTCGCCATATCGGCCACATGGTCCTGATGTCCATGACTTAAAAAGATATAATCCGGTTTAATTGTATTGACATCGATTTCTTTTGCAAGTGGATTATAAGTAACAAATGGATCTAAAAGAACCTTCGTTCCGTCAAAATCAAACTCTACACAAGACTGTCCGTAATAAGTTGCTTTCATGATAATATCGCTATTGATTAAATAATCCGCCTAGTCCTCCTAGTCCACCCAACATATCTTTACTTGCCGCCTGCATTTCAGCCTGGCTGATATTCTCAGCTTGCGCAATTGCCTTATTCAGAGCAACCACAAGCAACTCCTCCAATTCTTCCTTATCTGCGTTTGATAAAAATACAGGATCGATGGTAACCTCTTTTATCTCTTTGTTTGCTGTCGCTACCACACGGATTAAACCACCTTCCACTTCACCAGACACAGAAATTGAATCCAATCTTTTCTTGATTTCCTCCGCCTTTTGCTGGGCTTGAAATAATTTGTCAAACATATTTATATCATTTATTTCAGGCCAATTTACAAAAATCTGCGCATACCTACTATTGCTAATTTACTTTCGCCAATGCTTCCCTTTTTTTCTGAAGGTTGTCTGATCTTATTGGCCAGAAAGAACTTTCAGTTCGCTTTCATTGCTCTTGGTGTCTGCGAAGTCAGGAAGGTTTTGTATTTTTGCAACATGCAAAGCAATCAAGAAAAACTAGTCGCCCATATTTTGGACCAGTTGGACCTAAATCCGGCAGCTATTCCAGCTGAAACCTACGACACATTAATTTCAGATCGCCCTCAACTTGTCGACATTGACGATATGATCTCCTATATCAAACGTATCGGGACTGATCTCGATGCCATTGATAAAACAGTTGAACTGGTTGAAAAAATTGAAGACGAAACAAGTATTCTTATCCATAAGCTTAAGTTTATTTCGGCTACTGACAGGCCCAAGGTATTGGTACTGGACCAAATACAGCCGCTTGAAATAAACCGTTCTGCCTATCTGCAGGAAGCCATAAAAATAGCCGGTGGTATTCCAGTTACAACAGAAAATGAAGCCGATAAAATCATTGTCATCGGTCAGGGAGAACAGACATTTATCCAAATTCCACAATTGTTGAATTCGGCAGCTATCGCATCATCCAAAGCTATCGAGCTCGATCAGGTCTTCATCATGACCAATAAACAATTTGCACAGATTCCCGGATATAATTATTTGAGAGAACTTGAATCTTTAGCCGAAATTCTTCAGCCAAAGTATTTTGTGTATGGTCATGAAGGAAACGATTGGCTACAATTTCAACTAAGCTAAAAAACCAAAAATATAGGTATAAAAAAACAGCTCCAGTAGAACGGGAGCTGTTTTTTTATACTTTAGAATTTTAGTTGTATCTTCTGCGTAGGACGTTGTATAATTTTTCAACGGTATGCGGTTTATCTGCCCATTTATTTTTAATCGCATAATTTGTCTGCAAAAATGCATCCGCTTCCGCATAGCTTGTAAATCTATTCAATAATTCGACAGCCTCACTATACGCTAAACTATACCCATTAAACAAATCCTTAATAAATAAGAGCTTATCATTTAAGCTTATTCCTGCTTTAATATCTGTGAGTTTATCGCTATGTCCAGATTGATTTACCTGATAAACACGGTTCTGCACGCCAGCTTGCTTCTGTTGAGAGATAATTTCATTTAAGGTCAATGGTCTCGCGGGAGCTTCTTCAATGACCGTATTGATTTCTTCCTGAATAAACACTTCTTGCGGCTGCTCAATTACGACTTCTTTTGGTTCTTCGATGACTTCTGTAACGAAGACAGTAGGTTCTTCAACTTGCGCTGTAACTTCCTTTTCTGCCTGATAAGCTAATTCCTCCACTGGAGCAGCCTCAAAAACCGGTGGCGTTGCAACAACTGGCGGAGCGACAGGTTCAGCAATTGCAGGGCTAGGCTCTCCCGATTGTATCGGTTCACTTTCAGAAACAAATGAGGTTTCTGGCTCTTCCAATTTTACAGGTTCACGTTCAGAAACAAATGGGACTTCGTTTTCCTCCACACTGGTTTCTTCATTTGCTACAATGGCTTCTTCATTTCCACGGTTGAAATCTTCAACTGGTTGAGCTTCTTGAATCTCGCTTTCAGTGGGTTCAGCAACAACTTGCTGCGCTGAAGATCTAAGGGTGGAAGGCGGTGTAAAATAGTCGTTGAAAGCAATCTTCTTACTGTCTAAGGCAGCAGTACTTAACGTATGCTGCGATTGAGCTCCCTGAAGAACGGCCTTGGTCTTAAGTAAAGTTATGTAGGCAGCCACAGCCTGTGCCTTCGCTTCTAGTGTTACTAATTCGTTAATTTCGGACAAGCTGCCCTGTTCCGACAAGGTCAGATACTGTCCATTTAAATCCTGTAATAAATCGCCTATCGTATTAAAAATTTCCTCTTTAGTACCCATAATTCTATTTGAAATCACCAATTAATTATTTATAACACTTATACCTGCAACCGATCAAAAAGTGGAAAACCCAATCCTTTGATTTAGAAATATTTGGATTTACGCCCAATTTTTGCTACCCAAATTTAATATTTAATTCTGATATTAGCGGTGTCAAAAACAGAATATAATGGGAGGTCATTTTACAAAAATCACCTTATTTGCGGACCTTCCGACAAAATTAAATTAATCAAATGCTTTTTTCCGAACATAATTTGGCTTTGCGCCCCGCACAATATGGTAGCATTGAAATTGTCTGTGGATCGATGTTCTCGGGCAAGACTGAAGAACTGATTCGCAGGCTAAAACGAGCACAATATGCACGTTTGAATGTCGAAATCTTTAAACCAGCGGTTGATAAGCGATATGATGAAAAGTTGGTCGTTTCTCACGATAGCAATAGCATCCCATCAACACCCGTTGATCATTCTTCAGCGATCCTACTCTTAAGTTCATCGACCCAAGTTGTCGGAATCGATGAAGCACAATTTTTTGATGACGGTTTGACAGAGGTATGTGTCAAATTGGCAAATAGTGGTATCTGGGTGATCGTTGCCGGTCTCGATATGGATTTTCAAGGGCAACCATTTGGTCCAATTCCCAATTTAATGGCAGTAGCCGAACACGTCACGAAGGTGCATGCGGTTTGCATGCAATGTGGCGCTCCAGCGAATTATTCCTACCGCCTGACCAAGGATACGGAAACCGTGCTTTTGGGTGAAAAAGAAGCTTATGAACCACGGTGTAGACCTTGTTATTTCGGCTTGAATAAGTAAATGATCCAAAAAGTTAACTAAAATCTGCCAAAAGGACCATAAACGCTATTTGGCATAGGATTTGAAATATACTTTATAAATAAGAAGATTAACGCTTTTAATAGCGACAAAATACTTTTCATAATTTAGGTTTATAATTGGTTAGTTAGCACCTCCTTGCCCATCAAGGGGGTGTTTTTTTGTTAAAAAAGAACGCTGTCCCCAGGTTACTGAGCACAGCGTTCTTTTTTCATGAACTCCTATAGGCAAGGCTTAAGGCTGAACACCGTAATTTATAACCTTACGGCCAATGTTACCTGTTTGATCCATTCCCTCGACGATGACCTTGTAATTTCCATTTCCATCGGCATTATAAAATTGAATGGCAGCTTCCCCCGTCTCTGTGATTGAGACTTTCGGATTCCAGTAAATGGTCGTTCTCAAATCGTTTACAGCCTTTCTTTCCGGCGTATCGTATTTTGGAACATAGAATTTGCGTTCTTTAATATAACCTAGAGGATACATATCGATCACATTTGATTTTGGCAACATGCTCTCAATTTCACTCAATGACATTCGCGGCTTCTTCGCTTCCACTTTTTTCGTATAAATGGACACAACACCATTATTTTGATACATTCTGGAGACTGTTCCCAATTCATCACGTAAGAAGATTTCGATTCCTTCGATATCCGCGACATTGATGCTGTTCAATCCAGGCTCATCAATAGCCATACCGTTCAGAAAGAACTGAACAGGCGTACGTCCCCCCGCATTATAATCGCGGGAAACATAATATTTCAATGTCTGCGGATCATAAGTAATGCCAGTCAATACCGTTTGAAGACACATGGTCAACACGTTACAACCGGTCAAACGCTCGGGTTCAATACGGTGTTCCGGCATGGATAAGCCCGAAATAGATGGAAAATCTTTATTGGTGATTGCTTTCTTCACTACGCCTGTCACTTCGACCTCATCCAGAAGGATCGATTTTCGATACTCTTTTCGGCTATTCGCCAAATAAGGAGCAAAAGCCTGGTCTATATTCGGCACAAAATAACTTTTATAGCCATTATTCTTATCGATCTCCGGGTAAAAGCTCTGATCCATATTAATAACCAGGCTCCGGTAATTGTCGTTAGAGCGGGCATTAACCGTTACTTTAGACGAGTCCGGGAACACAAGATCCTTAAAGGTGAATCGTCCATTCTGATCCGTATAAACGTCTTTCTTAATATTACGCGAAGGAACCGATAAAAGTAACCCTCCATTTGGATAAGGGCGTCCAGTATTCATCCGAAGTATACCGGATAATTCAATTCCTTGCTCGGGAAGAAAACTGATCTGTGGCAACTTCTCCGATATAAGTGTCGGGTAGTCAAATCGACGGTATCCCTGTGTCATTAATAGTGCATCCAGCGCTTTATCCCGATTGGGATTCTTTTCATCGAAATATGAATTTGGGTTTTCTACATTTCCTTTGAGGTCCGAAGTCAACAGAAAGTTGCTCACAATAGAGAGATCTGCCTGATCATTATAAGGAACTTTGGATTCGTCTATTACAGCGACTGAATAGCTTCCGGGGAACTTCTGCCCATTGTTGTCCACAGCAAGTTTAAGATTGACCAAGTCTTTAGCCTTATAGCTTTGCTTATCGCTGGTAACTTGAATATTTAAAAGCTTTTCACTTTGAACAAATGCCAAGCGTTCGCTGATAGGTTTTCCGTCCGGACTCAATAAGGTTACCTGAACAATACCATTTGGCAAACGCTCTTTCGGAATATTGACCAATGCAGACGAAGATTTTAAATTCACCTGTGCGCCAAAACAGAGATGGCCATTCGACTGAACCAAAACATAATAAGATTGCCCCGGGTTCTTTGAAAAATTCTCCTCGCTAGTTACCACGGCAAACTCCGCATTCGTGGCATCCTGTTTTACAAAAACAACATTTGCCTTGTCACTGACAACAGCCGGCAATTTGTATTTGCGCTCCTGTCCATTCTCAAACTTCACAACAGCTTGATAATTTTCTCCTGCGAGCGGCAGAAGAGAAAAATAGCCCATTCCAGTTCCAAAGTCTGCAAACTCCGCTACCGACTTGCCCTTTGAATCCAAAATACTACCTTTTACCTTTAGCCCCTTACCATCGGATCCAATGGCTTTAAATGCAACTTTTTTGGCCAATCCAGCGATAATATCACCCCCTTCAGGAAAGAATTGCACATCTGCATCCCACAAGGCATTTTTGAGCAAGAAGGAACTGGACAAAGGTTTTTCATTTTTATTTTCCTGAATGCTAATCTTCAGTTGTCCTTTCTCCAGATTTGCCTTTTCTTTTGCAGACAGGTTTATGATTACTTTCCCCAGCCCATCGGTCTCAGCTTTGCCCTTGTCGAAGGTTTCCCATCCCGACACAAACTCCCAATTGATTTTTGAATTGATCATCGGTTTTCCCGTACGATCGCGGAACTGTATGACAGCTTGGGTTTTATTACCACCAATGTTATTTTGAAATTCAATGTTCGTAATCAATTTCTTATTGATTACATCCCCGATTGGCACCACTTTGTTAAAAAAGTAAGCATTATCAAAGTTGGCCATCCATTTTGTGTAGGCCCTAAAGCGATAATTGTCCTGAGACATAAATTGAGGATCAAGTACAATCTGCCCATTTCCTACCCCTTTATCCAATGGAATTTTTAGTGTCTGAATCAGGGAATCGCGACTGTTCAGCACTTCCACGTAAGCTATTTTACTCGGCTCATATTCGGCCAAATTGCGGGATAAATAGGTTGAAAACCAGAGAGTATCCCCTACAGCATAATAAGGCTTGTCGAAATGTAAATGTACCTTTTCAACTGGGTAAACCTGAAAATATTTCTGAACTCGTTCTACGATTGTATTAATAGGCAATGTAGGTGTAGTCTGGGCATAAGTGGTCCCTATTCCTAACAGTCCTATCGATAAAGTCAATAGTTTTATGTGCTTCATTGAAAGTCTTAGAATAAAAAATGAATAGCTAAATATATTCAATTTTGAGCAAAGACCAACCGCATTGGGGTATTTTTAACATTTATTATACCTATTCATGGGACGATTTCCGACGCGCTAAAAGTAATTAGAGCAATGGAGCCAAAAGCCTACAGATAGAATCTACTCCTCTTTTCCAGCGGCTTCGCTGCATCCACTTTCGAATTGTAATCAGGTCTGAAACTTCGATATCAGCCAAAAATTGTGCATTAAGACGGTCGCAAAGCTCTTTATCCGATACAATTCCCGAGATTTCAAAGTTGATGTAAAAACTTCTGATATCCAAGTTTGTCGTACCGATATAGGCCAGCTTCCCATCAATGCAGATGGTTTTGGCATGCAGAAATCCCTTTGTATAGAGGTATACATTAACTCCTCTTTCCAGTAGTGGTTTTATAAATGAGAAGGAGGCATGCTGTACAAAAAACGAATCAGACTGGGCCGGCAACATCAAGTCCACACGGACACCGGAAGATACCGCGAGCATTAAAGCAGTCGTCAATTGATCGCTGGGAATAAAATAAGGTGTACACAACTGTACATATTCTTTTGCTTCGTTGATACCGGCAATAATTGCTTCCATATTGAAAGGCGCTGGCGATCCAGGATCACTGGCTGTAAATCCTACTCCACTCGCATCTTCATCGGTAAGAGGAAATCGGTTTAAATAACCGCGGCCCAATTCAAACGATTCCCCATCTGTCTGGTTCCAGCTGTTCCAAAACTGGATTTGCAACGTATTTACTGCTGCGCCGACAACCATCATCGCCGTATCCCGCCAGTAAATCTCATTTTTTCCGTTATTGATATACCGATCTGAAATATTGATTCCGCCGACAAAACCTATTTTCCCATCGATCACCGCTATCTTGCGGTGATTTCGGTAGTTGCTATTCGCCAAGGAACTAAAGGTTACTGGAAGAAAAGCTTGAAACACAAAATCGGGTTTATGCCGCCGTAAATATTTAATTACATCTGGAGCACCAAAACTATCCAATATCAGACGTACGGTGACCCCAGCTTTTGCTTTTTCTTCTAGAATATGTAAGATCTCCTGCCCTATTTCATCCATTTCCCAAATATAATATTCCATGTGAATGGAATGCTGCGCAGCTTTAAGACTATCAATAAGTACCGGAAACTTTTCTTCCCCATTGATAAACAGGGTGACATCGTTGTTGAGGGAAAAAGTAGAGATCTTTTGATTTTTAAGGTAGCGGTATACCATGGCCAAACTACCGATCCGCTCATTTAACGTATCAATATGTTCCTCCATAATTTCGGATTCCTTACGCCAGGCATCCAGTAGCTTTTTGGACTGCTCGCGATACACGCGTTTCATCCTTTTGACCTTCTTAAACTTCTGACCAAAGAAATAGTAACTGAGCAAACCGACGACAGGTAAGAAAACAATGACCATAATCCAGGCAATGGTCTTGGAAGGATTACGGTTTTCGATCAAAATCGTCCCGATTACACCAATATAAAGGATGAGTAAGGGAATCCAATAATATTCTAATGCAATCTGTAAAATATGATGAAGTACCTCCATATTGTGTGCTAAGGGTTATACCAAATATAATACTTAGCATCGACATATTGTTTGTCGTTAAACACAGTTTATTGCACCATCGACATGAATGAATGGACTTAAATAAGGAATGTCTAAATTGGCACCCCGGAGTATAAACCAAATTCCCAATAAGAAATAGAGAAAGGGAACCCATTTCGAAAATCCGATTTTGAAAGATCTGGAGAAATTTCCCAGAAAAGAAAACGCAAACAAGAGCGGGATAGTTCCTAAGCCAAAACACAACATAAAAAAGAAACTTTGCTGTGGACTGTCTGCATTTATGGACGACATGAGTGCCATGTAGACCATACCACAGGGCAATAAGCCATTCAGTACGCCAGCAATAAAACTCCCCCCCGGTTTATAGAGCCATTTCGACAATAAGCGTACAACTGGCTGCACAGCCTTCGTCTGCCAGCTAGCGATTTTCCGATTATGCTTACCAATAAGCTGGAATAAAGCAATTCCGATCAGAATAATACCTGTGGCCCAGCTCAAACTTCGCTGCCAACCTTGAATCTGCGCAAATGTTCCGATCGTACCGAGTAAAAGTCCTAAACAACCATAAGTCAGTACCCTTCCGGATTGATACAGTATTTTATTAAAAAAAACGTTCCAACCAAAACCCTGCCTTCCTTCAATAGCAAAAATTAATGGACCACACATGACCGCACAATGTATGCTTCCAAACAATCCCATGAAAAATGCAAAATAGGTATAGCTCATTTCGTTAAACTAAAATAAAATATGCTCTTCAAACAAAAAATCTTTACCTACACTCTTCCAGTCAATATACAAATTCCACATTCCTTTATCGAAAGTGGAAATGGGCAGTGTATATAAATTACTGGTTGTCTGAAATGGTAATTCTTTATCCAATCGATTATCCGAAGGTTTTCGAAACAGCAGTTTCCCTTTATTTTCTTTGGAAACAAAATGAATATACAAGGTATCTTGCCTGATTTCTATTGTCGGTGATTCCTTCATCATCAATACATTTTGCTTTTTTTCGTAAGCTTGATCATAATTCAGCCCCTGTTCATAGTAGTCATCTTCTTCCAGACTATCCGAATCATGACTCACCATATATATTCCAGCTCCGACTATACACAACATAAATACCGCCAAGGTTAAAAAAATCTTTGTACCCCAATTCATTGTTTTTCATTTTAATTCATACCCGGAGGCGCAATAAAAGTGGTTTTTAAACTTTCCACTTTCTTATCTCCCGAATAGATAGCTAATTTTACATTACTTTTATAGGTCTCAACATCCTTATTCGCGATAATTAGAAAAAAGCTCAGTGTCGCATGCCCATCTTTACTCAATTTTTGAATAGGATTGACCAGTTGAATCGTTAAACGCGGATCATCACAGACCAATTTAAAAGGCATTTCTTTACCAGACTTATTAATCAATTCCAAAGAATACAGGTTGCTTATTGTCTTATCATCACGAAGCTGGTAGGTGCTTCCCTTTGCCCGAAGCAATCTTCCATCCACCTGAGAACGATTGAACAACAGAAAACTAAAGACCGACATTAATGCAATCAACACGATAGAATAGGCTATTGCCCTCGTATTGCTTTTTTTCTTCAGTGTTCCTTCAATCTCACCCATTGGATAAAAGCCAATTAACTTTTTAGGCTTTCCAATTTTGTCCATGACAGTATCACAGGCATCAATACAGGCCGTACAACTTACACATTCTAATTGCAGACCATTTCGAATATCAATTCCTGTGGGGCATACATGTACACAGAGTTTGCAGTCTACACAATCTCCATGTGTCGTCGTTGCATCCTTTTGCTGTTTTCCTCTTGGCTCTCCACGTCGATGATCATAGGCGACAGTGATACTTTGGTCATCGAGGAGTACGCCCTGCAATCTGCCATAAGGGCAAATTGCAATACATACAATCTCCCTGACGTACGCAAACACACCATAGAAAACCAATGTAAAGATGATTATTGATATCAATCCACCTATATGTTGGTCCAATGGATCAGTGACGATCTTCATCAGTGCATCAACACCGATGATATAAGACAAAAAGATATTTGAAATGAAAAATGATATGATCAGGAATATACCATGTTTCAAAAACTTTTTCAATTGTTTTTGATCCGTATTGGGTCCAGCATCCAATTTCTTTTGTTGTTGCCAATCACCTTCGATCCAATATTCAATTCGTCTAAATATTAATTCCAAAAAAATGGTCTGGGGGCAAGTCCATCCGCACCATACCCGTCCAAAGACAACAGTAAACAAAACCACACATACCATCACGATTAACATGCCGAATACGAATATGTAGAGATCCTGTGGATAGAACAGATTTCCTAAGATGGAAAACTTTCGCTCAATAATGTTGAACATGAGAAACGGTTCACCATTTATTTTGATAAAAGGAACTACAAACAAGAACAGCAGTAGTGAATACCCAACCCACTGTCTCTTTTTGTAAAGCTCTCCCTGCGGTTTTTTGGCATAAATCCATTGTCTTTTTTTTGACTTAGATCCACCGTTATTGGCGTTATTCACGACTACTGTACTCATTGCTATTTCAATTTACTACTCTGCTTTTTTTTCTGTTTCAGCCTGATCGGCTTTGCTCTCATCCGCCGCCTTCTCTCCACTTGCAGCCTGGCCACCACCATAGGTTACCTCTTCACCTTGCGGAGCTTTTGGATTAGCAGGGTGTGTATCCCTTAAGGTGATAATATAACTGGCAACCTGTGCGATTTGTGCAGGACTTAACGTTTGTTCCCATGGCACCATTCCTTTATCAGGAACACCATACTTAATGGTTTTGAAGATATCTTTAATCTCGCCACCATGAAGCCAAAACTTATCGGTCAAGTTAGGTCCGATGCCTCCCTCGCCACTACCACCGTGACAAGCGACACAGTTTGCGGTAAAGATCGCTTTTCCATCAGCTGCCATTTCCGGCTGAAACTCCACGCTACTTTCGTCTACATTGCTCGCAGAAGCAGTAAGATAAGCCTGACGCTCTTTCTCGGCAACGACCATCTCATGTTCATACTCCTGGTCCTGGTTCATTCCGATGCCCGACACCTGATAAACAAATAAGTAAACAAGGCCGAAAAAAATCGTTCCATAAAAAAGGAAATTAAACCAGATCGGAATCGGATTATCCAATTCGCGGATACCATCATACTCATGGTCTATAACAATATCCTTTTCTTCTGAAATCGGTCTGATCCCCATGATCTTGTTCCACGACCTTTTCATCCAGCCCTTATTCGCCGCCTTTTTGAGTTTTTCCTCCTTGGCCAATTCAGGCATGGTAATCTTAATGATGGATTTCATCGCGCGATTGACCATCAATGCCGAAGCAAGAAGAGCCAGCATCACAACGATCAATACAACAATTAAGATATCTGTGTATAAATTATCTGTACCGAATCCTATCGTAGATTGAACAACTTCTGCGGTAGCTGGTGCAGTATCCAATAATAAACTCATATATTATAGACTATCAGGTGAATGATTCAGTTCCTTTTCTGTTTCATCTTCTTCCAAAGGCAATTCCTTCATATAGGTAACATAGTCTTTTTTCATTCGAAACAACATGATTGCTACTGAAATGAAGAACACCAAGAAGATCCAAAGTGATGCAATTAGATAAAGCTCACTGCCGTTTAGATTTGTTATTTGCTTAAACATGGCTTTATTGATTTGCGTTAACATTATCAGCTACTTTTGGAGCTGCTTTTATATCTGTTCCTAATCGCTGTAAGTAGGCAATTACAGCTACAATCTCACGGTCAGCTAACACATTCACTTGATTTTGTTTTAGATCATCAGCAATTTTTTGTGCCTGTTTGGTAAGATCCTGCTCAGCATGTTCAATTTCCGCATCGGTATAGGGAATTCCCAATTTCCGTAACGCTTTCATTTTATCTTTCAGAATAGAATTATCTAGCTTCTGATCGATCAACCAAGGATATGTTGGCATAATACTTCCTGGCGAGGTAATCGTCGGATCCAACAGGTGATCAAAGTGCCATTTATTTGGGTATTTTCCACCGATGCGATGCAGATCTGGTCCCGTCCGCTTCGAACCCCATAAAAACGGTGTATCGTAAACAAACTCTCCCGCCTTGCTATACTCTCCGTAACGTGCGGTTTCGGATCTAAATGGACGAATAGTTTGCGTGTGACAGTTTACACAACCTTCTCTTACGTAGAGATCCCTTCCCTGAAGTTCCAATGCTGTATAAGGTTTTACACTCGCAATCGTTGGAACGTTTTTAGAAATTGTAAAAGTCGGCACCATTTCCACCATACCCCCAATGAGGATGGCAATAAGAGCCAGTACCATAAATAAAATTGGCTTACGTTCAAGGCGACGGTGTTGAGACTGTTCGTTTACTTGAACCGGCAATAATGCAGGAGCTTCTGCAGGCTCATTGGCCAAAAGCTTCCCTTTTTGCATGGTTTTGATCAAGTTGAACGTCATCAGGAACACGCCCGATAGATAAAGTGCACCACCTAATGCACGCATCATGTGCATTGGCAAAATTTCCAATGTTGTCGCAAGGAAGTTGGGATATTTCAAAACCCCTTCCGGTGTAAATTCTTTCCACATCAAGCCTTGTACTACAGCTGCCCAATACATCGGGATCGCATAGAACAAAATACCCAAGGTACCTATCCAAAAGTGCGTTGATGCCAATTTTTTAGAATATAACTCCGTTTTATATATACGTGGTATCAACCAGTACAGAATACCGAATGTCATAAAGCCGTTCCATCCCAATGCACCTACGTGTACGTGTGCCACGATCCAGTCGGTAAAGTGAGCAATTGCATTCACCTGCTTTAAAGATAGCATAGGGCCTTCGAAAGTCGCCATACCATAACAAGTAAGGGCCACGACCATGAATTTTAACATAGGCTCTGTCCGTACCTTATCCCAGGCACCACGTAAGGTCAACAAGCCATTGATCATACCGCCCCAGCTCGGAGCAATCAACATAATGGAGAATACAACCCCTAAAGACTGTACCCAACCAGGTAGCGCCGTATAGAGCAAATGGTGAGGACCTGCCCAGATATAAATAAAGATTAAAGACCAAAAGTGAAGAATACTTAACTTGTAAGAGTAAACTGGACGGTTGGCCATCTTAGGAAGGAAATAATACATCATTCCCAAATAAGGGGTTGTCAAGAAAAAAGCAACTGCATTGTGACCATACCACCATTGTACCAGTGCATCCTGCACGCCCTTGTAGACATAATAGCTTTTCCAGCCAGCTACAGGCAATTGGATGGAGTTAACAATATGCAATACGGCTACTGTAACAAATGTGGCAATATAGAACCAAACTGCGACATACATATGACGTTCGCGTCGTTTGATAATAGTACCGAACATATTGATTCCAAATACCACCCAAATGAAGGTAATTGCGATATCAATAGGCCACTCCATTTCGGCATACTCATGGCTTGAAGTAAGACCGAGTGGTAAAGTAATAGCCGAGGCAACAATAATTAATTGCCAACCCCAAAAATGGAGTTTGCTCAAAGCATCACTAAACATTCTTGCTTTAAGCACCCGCTGTAAGGAGTAATACACTCCCATAAAAATACCATTACCTACGAAAGCAAAAATCACCGCATTGGTATGCACAGGACGTACACGGCCAAATGTAGTAAATTGCAATCCGAAGTTCATTTGGGGCCAAACAAGCTGCGTCGCCACAAGCAATCCTATGGTCATACCAACTATTCCCCAAATAATGGTAGCGATTCCGAAATTCCTGACAATCTTGTTGTCGTAATTAAATTGCTCTAACTGCATTACTTAAATTGTTGATTCTGGTTCAAAAGTAAGCAGCAATTTATGACAATTTAATGATGGGGAATGCGTACAAAAGTGATGTACGTCACTTTTGTATTACCGCATTACAATGCTTAGTTACTAATTTCGGCTACTGGTTCTAAATGACTTAGCGAAAATTGAGATCCTGAAAGGTACTTTTCACCAGTAGATCTGAAATCAAAAGTGACCATAATCACATTTCCCGCCGTACAATACGCGATAACACACCAAATCTCATCACAGTGGCAGACCTTGATCTTTCAATGTGTCACACTATCCAACTGTAACCAGCGAGCCAAAGCCTTTTCGGAAAGGAGCAGTAGGAGGTGGCTTGAATAGGGACAGTAGAGGCTCTAGGACAGCGCCAGTCGGGGAAGTACGGAAGATATGCAATAGCATTGTACAGGGAAGTACGGAGGATATGCAATAGCATTGTACGGGGAAGTACAGGCAGGTAGCTAAACGAAAGAAGCCCT
>NZ_DIJR01000017.1:0-20229 GCF_002421245.1 Sphingobacterium sp. UBA5639 | reverse complement strand
GCATCAAAATTGGCGAAGAACCGTATAATTCCGAGATAAATTGGCATCAAAATACCATAACAAGTAAGCAGAATAATTGTTATTGCACGAATCAATTTCATATGATCTATATACCTAAACCTTTTATTCGTTAAACACCACAATCGCCAATTTACAGTTTTACAATAGCTAAAAAATCGATAGTTTATATGTGTTGGCAATCATTTATAATTCGTTAGTGATCCATCAATTTACACAAACGTTTGTGTATTCAATTTACTTGAATCTCTAATTTATTCTCAGTATACTCGTGATAACATTATAATCAATTACCCAGAACAGTGGTTCAAAAAATAGACTAAACAGACAGCAAAGCAACATTACCGGAATACGGACTAATATATTCTTATAGCAACATATTTTAAAACGCTAAAAAAATGAAACAGATTGGCTTAAAAATCAAACAGGAATGGAAGTTTCTTTCCATATTCGTCATCTGCTCTTTACCCGGCTTATTCAGCATGGCACAATCCAACACACCGGTCCTCCGTATCGGTATCATGGCGGATATGCAATACGCAGACAAAACAGACCACGGTAGCCGTTTCTACCACAATTCATTAATGAAGGTCGATACGGCTGTAGACTTCTTCAATCGCAATAAGGTCGATTTTTCATTGATTCTTGGCGATCTTGTCGACGAAGGTCCAAAAGATCTTCCAGTACTGTTAGAACATCTCTCCCCCTTAAAAAAAACGACTTATTGTCTACTTGGAAACCACGACTATGTCAACGTATCCAAACCAGATCTTTTGCACACTACTTTTGGGATGCCAGCTAAATACTACGCATTAACAAAAGGAAAATGGCGATTTGTTTTCTTAAATACGAATGCGCTCAGTGAATATGCCACAACGCTCAATTCAGCAGACCAACGTGAATGGAAAACCTTGATGGATAGCCTATAGGCAGGCGGAAGGAAAAATACGCAACCCTGGAATGGCGGGGTTGATCGAAAACAACTCGAATGGTTACAAAACGAACTTGCCCAAGCGCGGAAAAACAAAGAGCATGTGATTGTATTGACACATCATCCTTTATTGCCTGAAAACGGCTATGAAATACTCAATAACCGGGAGGTTCTTGATATACTATACAAATTCCCAGAAGTTAAACTGGTACTTTCCGGTCATAATCATAAAGGCAATTATGTGATGGTAAACAATATTCCTTTTGTAACCATGGAAGGTATGATAGAAACACCTACAAGCAATGCCTATGGTCTTTTGGAGCTTTATCCGGAAGAAATCAAAATCAAAGGCCAGGGTAGACTCAGTTCAAGAGTTTTTAAATTATCATCCAAATAAGGCTCAATCGGGCGATTAAAAAACTCGCCATAAATGAAATTTAAATAAAACACCCCCAACAGCGAAAGCCGTTGAGGGTGTTTTTTATTGAATGGGTTTAGTGAATACACTATTCTAAGGTTGGATTAAATGTTCCGCCCCAATCTTTATTCTGCTTGATATTCGGATTTTTATCAATGACTGATTGTGCTATTGGAAAGAAATAATAGGTATCTGGTACCAGGTTCACTTTGTTTCCTGTACTTGGCACCTGCAAGAAACTATATTTAAACTGATTCTCTTTCAACGTGTATGTTTTGGCCAATACATTTGCATCTTCCAGTTTCATTTCAGTTCCATTAGCATTGATCGCAATAGCTTCAACTCCATGCTTTGTCGTATTGTTTAGTATATTTAACTTACGTAACCGTCGTAAATCCCAAAAACGATGTCCTTCAAAGCAGAACTCAATATTACGCTCTGCTAAAATGGCTTCACGCATTTGCTCTTTCGTAGTCGCTGCAATACCATATTTATTATCCGCACCAGCTTCTATACCCGCTCTTTTTCTGATCTGTGTCACCAAATCTAAGGCTGTCGCAAAGTCTCCGGTTTCATTTGCTGTTTCAGCATAATTCAACAGGACTTCGGCATAGCGCATCAAGACAAAATCCACATCATACTGGGTTTCCACTTCGGTCTGTTTTAATGATAATTTAGAGTTTTTTAAGATAAAAAATCCACTATATCGATCCAAATTGGAAGAAGGTGTTTTTGCGTTAGGGTTTATACCAAAGTCATCTAAAGCCGGAGCAATACCTACGGAAGTGTATTGTCGTTTGCCAGTCTTTCCTGAAACTTCATAAATCTTGGCATTCCACACAATGGATTTATCAAAACGCGGATCGCGGTTTTCCCAATAGGATTGCAAAAATTGATCTTCTGTCTTATAGTATTTGCCCGTTTGATCGGAATAAAGCTTTCCATCTTTCATTGGAAAAGCTTTTACAAATTCCCAGGATGGAACGGAACCCGCTGGCCCCCTACTTTCGGAGCCGGGTCGTACGCCATTATCCCAATTAGCGACTTTATTTGGATAAGTATTAATCACAGCAAAAACAACCTCTGGTCCTTTTTCAACCAGCGCAATATTGGAATAATCTGGAGTCAAACTATAGCCATCCGCTTTAAGTTGCTCATAAGCCAATTTATTCGCAGTGTTGGCCTCCTGCCAATAAGCATTTCCATAAGGATTGGAGGGATTAAACTGGGGTGAAGCTTTATATAACAATACTTTCGCTTTAAAAGCTGCCGCAAAATCACCGTCAACCTTTCCATAATCTGCCGTACCCTTGGCAATCGTTTTTGGCAGTAAGGAAATAGCCTGATCCAAATCTTTGATCATCAGATCAAAACACTCTTTTGTAGAATTGCGGGGTACATTAAGATCATCATTTTTTAAATCTTGAGGTACCGTAATATAAGGGACCCCACCATGAATCCTGACCATATTAAAATACATATAGGCACGGAGAAACAAAGACTGCCCAATCACCGCATTTTTGAAGTCCGCTTTTAGCACAGTACTTTCACCAACTTTCTGTATCGCCGTATTAATTTTTCGGATGGTTGTATAGTCCCAGGATTTGTAAGAACCGTTGTTGACGGTGACCGCATCCAAGGGGAAAGCGATGCCAATTAGTTGTTCCGAATTTCCATCCGCACCAGCGTTCCAGTTGCCAAATAGTGGATATAGATTGGCAAGATAGCCGTTGACTAGATTTGGATCGGCCCATACCTTGGCTTCATCCAGCGAATTGAGATCATCAATGTCCAGCACATTTTTACAGGAAGACATACACAGAGCCAACGCTATTAAAGGATAATATATTTTTTTCATCTTTTTTTCATTTAAAATTTAACATCAAGTCCAAACGTAAAGGTTTTCATGACTGGATAAGAATCATACAGCTTTTGTTCCGGGTCATGGAATTCTTTCATCGGCGAAAAAACAAACAAATTGGTTCCATTGAAAAACAGATTGACATCTTTTACACGCAATTTCTCTGTCATGCTTTTCGGCAATCGATAAGAAACATTAATGTCACGTAAGCGCAAATAGGCTCCATTTCTTATCCAGAATGACGAAGGGGCTGCACCGGATTCGGCCCATCCAGAGTACCCCGTTGGTCGCGGATATTTGGCGTCGGTATTATCCGGTGTCCAGACATCGGAAGCCCAAATTGGATAATATGGACGGAAGGTATCACCGTGCTGGCGCATTCCACCGCCTTCTTGATTACTGATCATGCGATCATAAGCAAGAACTCCCTGAAATAAAGCCGAGACATAAAAGCCCTTCCAGCTCGCATTGAATCCAAACCCATAATTGATGCGCGGAGAATTATTGTCCGACAATAACTGCAAATCGTTATCATCAATTTTCCCATCCGGGCCACCTGAATAGTTCGCCCCCTGAATATCTTTATATAAGATCATCCCAGGAAAAGGATCCCTTCCGTAGGTCTTAAATCCTTTTGCTTTCAGCGCGTCGGCTTCAGCCTGTGTCCTTACTAAACCCAGTGCCTCTAAGCCGATAATTCTATTTTCTGGCCGCCCAATTCTGGAACGAAAGTTCTGCGGTTGGCCGGCAGCATACGCCGGTTCCTCGTCAATGATATCCCAGCGGTCTTTTGCATAACCCAGATTCCCATTGAGCCCATAGGTCACCTCGCCCACCTTATCATTCCAGTTCAACGAAATCTCCCCGCCTTTGTAACTTCTTGCGGCATAGTTTTCAGGAGCAAGTGCGCGACCATAGTTATCCGGAACTTTCAGTGATCTTGGTCCTAGGATGTTAGTTTCCTTGCGTGAAAACAGATCTAGGCTACCGGTCAGCTTATTCTTAATAAATCCAAAATCCAAACCGAGATTGACGCTTTTAGAAGTCGTCCAAGTGAGGTTCTGCGTCGGTGTTGCACCATACGCAATACCATTGTAATAGCGATCTCCGAACATATAGCCACCAGAGCTGTAATATTTTTCCAGATAGCCAAACTGACCGATTCGATTAGCATTTACATCCAAATCATTACCCGTTGTACCGTAAGAAGCTCTGAACTTCAAGTCTGATATCGTATTCTTTATATCCGTAAAGAAGTTCTCGTCCGATACACGCCAGGCTGCCGAGACTGAAGGAAAAAAGCCCCACCGTTTATCGCTAGGAAACAAAGGTGATCCATCGTAGCGGAAAGAAAACTCCGCAATATACTTATCTGCATAATTATAATTAGCACGCCCAATCACGCCGCGTCTTGAATCAATTGTTTCATTGGCAGTTGTCGACCTAAAGTTCCGATCTGTAGGATAAATAAACACCTGATCCAGGGCTGTAATCGGATTCTCTGCCCGTGAAGTAACGTACGTCCCTCCTTTTTTGGACTGCTCATAAACCAATGTCCCATCGACGGAATGTTTACCAAACTTGCGGTTATAGTTTAAAAACCAGTTTACCTGATATTCCCACAATCGTTGTGGGCTGTAATCCATGAAAGGCTGACTCTGGCTAAAAGTAAAGATATTGATATTCGCTTCCGAAGGCGGGGCCGGTATAAAGCGGTTGTCATTTGGATTCAGTGAAGTAAAGGTGTAGTTTTTTTGAAAGCTCATATAGCGCTTGCGCATATAGTCACTGGCAAGATAACTCCCCACAAGTTTTGTCGATAGACCTTGTACCAATTTATCCAGCTTCAAGTTTAGGGTCATAATAGGATTAACCTGCCGCACTTTGCGGTCGATATAACGATCACCGATGACCTGGTCGATCACATTCCATGCCTGCCAACTTCCCATAGGTGTCTGTACGGGATAAGCCGTTGGTGTATTGCTCGGTGTTCCGTCTGCATTCAGGTAAAACGGATACATCTTTGGCCAGTTGAAGGTAACACGGTAGAAATCGGATACATCAAAATCATCATCATTGGAAGATGTGCTAAAGGGCCAAAAAAAGCGCTTCGAATTAGTCTGGTTGGCTGAGATATTAAAATCCATGCTAAAATCTTCGGTAATCTGCGCGGAGATATTGCTGCGCAAATTGAACTTCTCATGTTCCAAAGATTTATAGGATCCATTTTCTTTGCGGTAGCTCAGCAAGCTATAATAAGTAATTTTGTCGCCACCACCATTGACCGATATGGATTGCCGATGGGTAAATGGATTGCGCCAGATCACATCATTTGCATTGTAATTTTTATCCTTGAAATAATCAAACTCTTTTTGTCCATTTGGGATGGAAAGACCGCGAAATTCGGCGACCCTGTTTTGATAGGTGAGTTCATCTTGTGCAGTCGTTAAATTCGCAAGAAGTTCCTGTGTTGGCGTATTAAAAGTATAATTACTTTGTACATTAAAAACTGGTGCTTGCGCTGTTCCTTTTTTCGTCGTCACAACGACAACGCCATTACCCGCCCGGGTGCCGTACACCGCGGCAGTCGCTGCATCTTTTAAGAAGGTCATTTGGTCGACCTCGTTCGCTTCAAGCACATCAAATGCAGCTTTATCGCGGACCACACCATCAATTACATAAAGTGGCTCGGCAAAACTCCCCCGGATACGCAAGCTCGACGATGCTCCAGCCATCCCCGAAGTATTGGTGACATTGACCCCCGCTGCTCTACCGGCAAGTGAATTGGAAAGATTTGAACTGGGGATATTTTTTAGCTGTTCTGCATTGACGGTAGCGACGGAACCGGTGATATTCCCTTTCCGCTGCTTACCATAGCCAATGATCACGACCTCTTCAAGCGCCTGATCACTCGAAACCATAACAACACTGATGTTGCCTGCGGAAACGGCTACCTCCTGTTTTGTAAAGCCTTGGTAGTTCACGACCAAAACATCACCACGCTTGGCCCGAATAGCAAAAATACCTTGTTGATTGGAGGATGCTTGAACGGATGTTCCTTTGACGGTGATGGTAGCGCCGGCTAATGCCTGACCTTTCTCATCTTTGACGATCCCTGTAACCTGATCTTGATCGACAATAGCATTGATCGGATCCAGATTCAGTGCGTAAGAATCAGGCTGACTAAACAGCAGGCAGAGCCCCAAAAGGCTAATGGGTCTCGCCTTTCCATGAAGAAAAAAATTTCTCATCATAATTACAAATTGGTTTAAAATAATAAAGAACCCTTAGGCTCAACTTTGGTTTATTTACTTAGCCTGCTTTTCTTTTTGTAAAAAACAGCAAAAGTGGATTAGATTGTCTACTAAATTTAAAAAACAAATTCTTATTTACGAAATTAACATGATTTTTTAATCCGAAGTTCACATAAACGTTACATGCTGAAATAGGGAACGGAAATGGCTGACACAGCAGTGCCGATCTTCAGGTAGAACACCTAAAAACTGTGGTGAATACAGGGGTTTAAAGTGGATTTATACCCCTGTACGAATATTATCTAGGAAATTTTGTTTTGAGGCAAGCCGAAAACGATCAATGTAGAGACCCCGAATGGGGCTTAAAAAAATGAGCCTAAAACTGTAAACTAGCGTTTAAACAAAATTGTCTCCCGTTATATGTTGGAAGCACAACATAACTCTTTTTCGAATTCTGTAATCGACTGTCTACCAAAGGGAGCAACCAATAGGCGATTTTAGTACTTAAGATACCGACCCCAGCTCCCATAGCGATATCCGAGAACCAATGCTTGTCGTTGTACATCCGCAGATAACCGGTACCTGCTGCAACAGCATATCCTGCAATACCGTACCAAATTGACTCCTGTCTATATTCCTGCCAAAGCAGTTCGGCACCAACGAACGCAGTAGCAGCATGCCCTGAAGGAAAGGAATTATTCGCTGAACTATCAGGCCGCCATACGGGAATGGTGGATTTCATAATTTTCACGGTTGAAGTCATAATAATATTAGAAACAGCTGTCGTAAACAGGCGTTGTTTAAGGTTATGCTTGGCAGGCACCCCTACCGCGTCCAAAACAAATACTCCGGCAGTTCCAGCAAAGCGGGTGAAATCGTCCAACTTAATTTTTCGGCTAGTTCCTCTCGATACGCCGTCTCTAATGTCTTCATCTATCCCCTTTAAAAAAGGATTTCCTTTGGCAACGACACCATAGGTGATCAGTCCTACAGGAACAGCCAGTTCCTTGTAAGGAACTTTCTTAAAAAAATGAGATCCGCGGCTCGAATCCGACGGTTGTTCCGACAGAATTTGGGCAATTGAGGTAGCCGGTACTACAAAAAGTGAAACCAGGATACAATAAAAAATAAAGTATCTTTTGTAAGTGCTCATTTTATCCGTATTTATTTTATCGTGCGCAAAGATAATATTAAAATATCCAGTAAAAAAAGACAACGGGCATTGTCAACTCGGAAACTAAGCATCTTGCATCCACCTTCGTCAGAGGGTCAGCTTCCCTTATAGGTTGAATAGCCGTAGGGCGAAAGCGTAATCGGCACATGAAGATGTGTCTGCTCAAAAAGCGTAAACAAAAGTCCGCTGTTTCATGAATTGATGTGAACAGCGGGCTTTAGATTTAAAATTTATGTATGATCAAAGTCCTATCGTCACACCATTGGCAATGACCGCATCTTTTTTCACAACAACAATCCCATCACAGATCATATGCGTATCAAAATCGCCATCATTCAAACCCGGTCCACCAATGATACGAACGTCATCTCCAATTCGGCAGTTCTTATCCAAGATTGCGTTTTCGATATAACAACGTTTACCTACACCTACCGGTGGTGGCTTTTGTGTATTTCCCAACTCCAATACTTCTTCCAACTGCTCATAGTAATCAGTTCCCATCATGTAGGTCGATTTAATAACCGTTCCTTCACCAATACGGGAACGTATCCCAATAACAGACCTCTCCAGTTTATCGCCATTTAAAATACATCCATCGGCAATTACCGTATTATTTAACGTTGTACCCGAAATTTTCGAAGGCGGGAGCATCCGCGCACGTGTATACACGGTTTCATTAAACAAATTGAAATCCGGAATATCATCTGTCAATCCAATATTGGCATCAAAAAATGATTTGATGGTCCCGATATCGGTCCAATACCCATCAAATTGATAGCTCAATACCCGAAGTGCTTCGATAGCATCAGGTATAATTTCTTTACCAAAATCCATCCCCGGGTTGGCGATCAAAAGGTTGCGCAATATGTTTTTCGAGAAAACATAAATGCCCATGGATGCCAAATAATGCCTTCCCTGCTTATGCAAAACCTCCGAGACCTCCGAGGTCCAATTTAATACTTCATCCTTATCGGGCTTTTCGACAAAAGCAGTAATCTCATTCGCTTCATTCGCTTTTAAAATACCAAATCCCGTAGCATCTTTACCATTGACAGGTATCGTAGCGATGGTAACATCGCCTCCATTTTCAACGTGGAAATCAATCAGCTTTGAATAATCCATTTGGTACAACTGATCGCCAGACAATACAAGAATGTAGTCGTAATCGACATTAAGGAGATGCTTCTGCGTGCGCCTGACCGCATCAGCGGTACCCTCAAACCAACGATCGCCCTCGTTGGTCTGCTCTGCAGCCAAGATGTCGACAAAGCCCTTACTGAAAATGCTGAAATTGTAAGAATTTTTGATGTGTGTGTTCAAAGAGGCTGAATTGAACTGCGTCAGTACGAAGATCTTATTATAGCCTGAATTCAAACAGTTCGAAATCGGAATATCGACCAAACGATATTTTCCAGCTATTGGAACCGCTGGCTTCGAACGTTGTTGCGTCAATGGGAAAAGGCGCGATCCTCGACCTCCTCCCAATACAAGGGAAACTACTTTGTGTATCATACCTCAATCCATTAATTGGTTATAAAACTATTATCTTCAAGAACAGGGACCTGATCAGGTTTACGCTCGAGATCCTTTAAATTCAGGTTTAAGAATCCTTATTAAATTAGCAATTTTCCAGATAAGAAGCAAACACCAATTTTGATCAATGATTCTTTTTACAATAAAAGTCATTCTCGAAAAACGAACAGAACCATTCTTAATTTTAACCGATTAAAAGACGATGATTACAAGTCCGTGTCTCCCGTAGATTTAATATCCAAATAGACCACTGAATAAAAAAAGGCAGTAGATATAACCAACAAGCAATAGATTAATACCTATTTGCGGATATTTCTTTTGCGTAAATAACCATAGGATCTCAATAAAGGCATAAATAGACAAGGGTGCCGCAAGACTGACTGTCATAAAATAGAGTAAATATCCTGCCCCCAAACCATCATTTTGTTGCTTAAGAATCAAATATGGGACAAGAAGTAGCAGGAAGGCGATACAAACCACAGAAAAGCGGATAAAAAAATGTCGTTTCAATTTTCTATCTCCTTTAAGAGGTTTGTAGACAAACATAGTTAATCCTGATATATAGACAGTTAACAGCAAATAACCGATATAGTGATGCGCGCTCTCCAAACCATTCCAATCTTGGTTAGCATACGCAAGACCAACAATTAGAAATAAAACAATAAATAAGACTACTTTAATATAATTCATCTAAAAACACAGGGTACTTGCCCTACTAGAGTAATTGAACGCTATAAATTTTAATATCGTATGGCACGCAAGCGAATTACAAGACTTTGCTCCTTTTCGATAGCTCCCAAAATTGAAATTAGATGATCAACTTCCGAGAGGGTAGCTAAACGCAATTTTCATTGGAGAGAAGCACACTATTGACCTAATATTTATGTAAATTGCTAAAGTATATAGAACAAAACAGCTATGGATTCTTCACTATTGGATGAGAACTATTGGGATGAACGTTATAAGACCAAATCGACAGGCTGGGATATTGGCTACGCATCCCCTGCAATCATCAACTATGCAGCGGGGTCTATTGCTAAAGATGCGGCGGTTTTAATTCCAGGTTGTGGAAATGCTTACGAGGCGAAGGCTCTCCTTGCCATGGGGTTCAGTCAAATTACCTTACTTGATATCGCCCCAACACTCGTTGCAAAGGTAAAAAGAGAATTCGAAAATAACCCTAACATCCAAATTCTATGTCAAGATTTCTTCCAGCACCAGGGCCAGTACGACTATATAATTGAGCAAACCTTTTTTTGTGCACTGGATCCTTCATTACGCCCCAGCTATGTACAACAAATGCATACTTTGCTCAAGCCTCAGGGTATACTGATGGGCTTATTGTTCAAACGGGAATTTGCACAACAGGGACCACCTTTCGGTGGAGATCAAACGGAATATCAACACTTATTCAAATCTAAGTTTGACATTTTACACCTGACAAATTCCACCAATAGTATTCCCCAAAGAAAGGGAAATGAACTGTTTTTTGAGCTGCGCAAAAAATTGTCTACTTGTCCGGCATAACCCGATAAGTGGGATCTTCCACGATATTGACCTTCACAATGTCTGCTGCATCTTTTAGCAGTGAGCGACAATCCTCACTGAGATGCCACAATTCGATCTTTTTCCCTTGTGCGGCATAGCGTTCGGTAATTTTGTTAAGCGCATCCACAGCGGACATATCCACCACACGACTCTCCTTAAAATCTAAAATCACACGGTCAGGATCTTCCAAAACATCAAATTTATCCAAGAAGTTAGCTGTCGAACCAAAGAAAAGGGGTCCATAAATTTCATAATGCTTGATGCCCTCGGCATCCAAATATTTTCTTGCTCGAATACGCTTCGCATTGTCCCAGGCAAATACAAGTGCGGATACCACGACACCAATCAGCACCGCAAGTGCCAAATTATGTAAAACCACTGTAATCGCTGCGACAAGAATACCAACAAAAATATCAGATTTCGGAAATTTATTGACAATACGCAAGCTCACCCATTGGAAGGTACCTATTGCCACCATCATCATCACACCGACCAGCGCGGCCATTGGTATCTGCTCAATGAAAGGAGCACCTACCAAAATAATCACTAAGATGGTCATGGCTCCAATAAAAGAAGAGAGCCTCGTGCGTGCACCAGCATTTAAATTGACCAGTGTTTGAGCAACCATAGCACATCCACCCATTCCTCCAAAAAATCCATTGATTGCATTGGCTACCCCCTGCGCCATGGATTCGCGGTTTGCATTTCCTTTGCTCGCGGTTATTTCGTCCACCATATTTAGTGTCAAAAGCGATTCCACCAACCCTACTCCGGCCATCACCAACGAATACGGAAAAATCAGTTGCAATGTTTCCCAGCTCAGGGGTACATTGGGTAAATGTAAATGGGGTAATGTCCCACTGACAGAGGCTATATCTACTACTTTTTTGGTATCAATTCCTAAAAGAGAAACCAAGCCAAACACAACGAGAATAGCGACTAAAGAGGCCGGGACTGCCTTTGTGATTCGAGGAAATCCAATCACGATCAACATCGTCAGTAGAGTCAGTCCGCCCATGATGTATAAGGTACTTCCCGACATCCACTCCACCCCCGATCCTGTGTTCTCTTTAAATTGGACCACTTGCGCCATAAAAATAATGATGGCCAGTCCGTTTAAAAAACCGTACATCACAGGCTGCGGAATTAAGCGTACAAATTTCCCCCATTTAAAAAGTCCGACCAAAAATTGTAGAAGCCCCGCCAAGACGACAGCAGCAAAAAGATAATCAATACCGTGACTTGCCGCCAGGGCCATTAAAACAACCACTGTTGCACCAGCACCTCCAGAGACCATCCCTGGCCTGCCTCCCAAAACGGAAGTAATCAAACCCATTAAAAATGCTGCGTAGAGTCCCGTTAAAGGCGGTAATCCAGCCAAAATAGCAAACGAAAGTGATTCCGGAATCATCGTCATCGCGACCGTTAATCCTGCAAACAACTCATTCTTAAGATTGATCGATTTTATATTGAATATTTCAAAGGTATTGTTCATTTCTAATTACTTGAACAGGATAATTGCTGCAAAGGTACTAATCGCACAAACACTTTTATCCTATATTTGTTATTCTTTACAAATTTTATCGCAAAACAGTATGTTCATTTCGATCAAACAACGCATTAACCAACGTCACTATAGTCTCTTTATATTTATCTTTTGGGTGCTTGTCCAGCTCGGGAATATAGGGCCAAGTAAGGCAGCACTCCTTCCAGCAAGAGACTCTTTAATGAATTCAGACAGCCTATTTCGAGCGACATCAGTCGAAAAAAATCACTTGTTCCACCGCGAGCAGCCAAAACCATGGAACAATCATCGTATCAATGTAAAACAAACAGACAGTCTATTTGATTACCAAAAAAAGAACTTCTTAAGGGCGGGAATTGAGTGGTTCTCCATCCAGGCTATTCCTGCCTCGGTTAATTACTTCATTCGAAAAGATCCTGTTTCCCATATTTCCTTTAAAAACTTCTTTAGCCATTTAAAACTGTCTGCCTGGACCTGGGACGACAATCTTTTTGCAACGAATCAAATGGCGCACCCTTATCACGGTCAGTTTTATTTCAATTCCTTCCGATCCAACAACTATAGTTTTCTACAATCAACAGCTGCAACCGTAGCTGGTAGCTATATCTGGGAAACTGCAGGTGAAACCGAACCCCCATCCATCAATGATATCATCAACACAAGCTTTGGGGGTACTATTTTAGGTGAAATGACCCATAGACTATCGCATCATATTCTTTCACGACCAAGCCTAACTAAAGGACAACGTAATAAAAAAGAACTACTGGCCATGCTGATCAATCCGATAAACGGACTCAACCGATTGCTCGACGGGCGCTGGGGAGATAAGGTCAAGGGAGCTGTTATCGACAGTTCTTTAGTGCACACCGAAGTTGAATTGGGGCTAAGACGGTTTGATGCCAAAGAACATGACATCTTAAATAAAGGAAAGAATGACGTATATGCACGTATCAAACTGATTTACACCAACAATGATATAGACAAAAAGAAACCCTTTGATGACTTCTTCCTCAATTTGGAACTCGGATCAGATGATAGTTCCATTGTCAATGCGGTCAATGTCTATGCTTCGCTATATGGAAACCGTATTCTCTCCAATTTAACAGGACGCCACCGTGGTATCGTGTCTGCACATTTCGACTTTCTGCGCAATGAAGCTTTTTATTACGGATCCCAGAGCATCAATTACAATGTCTTTTCAAACTTCAATATTGGTAGCCGTACCAAGCTGACAACCATTCTTGGTGGTGGTCCGGTGGTATTGGCCGCTGTACCCGATCCCTACCTCCATTTTGGTGAAAGCCGCACATACGATTACGGACCCGGAGCTGATGTTAGGGCTTCGGCTACATTGAGCACATTGAACCGCTTTAAATTTGGTGTAGATTATCGTGGTGGATATTTTGTCACAATCAGTGGTAACAAATCCCACCATTTTCTTCATACGGCATCCACGAGTGCTTCAATGCGTATCTGGAAGAACTTTGGCGTCAACCTTTACTCTGGTTACTTTAGATTGGAAGGTCGTTATCAAGACCATAACAACGTAAACAAAGACTATCCTTTTGTCCGGATAGCCCTAGCCTACAACTCTGAATATTAGCTATAAAAAAAAGGCTTAACGCATTTGGTTAAGCCTTTCTCATCAATTTGTCCAATACTTCTTTAACGCTTCCTTTAAACGCGGGTCATACCCGTATATATCCGGATAAGTAACAATTTTACCTTCGTCATCCAACCAAGTTGTATAATACGTGATATAAACTGGCATCTGCCGTTTTAGTGTTACCCAGCGAGACTTTGAAATGGAATCTGTCGTAATTTCTTTCGCAATTTTTTCGGCCTGTTTTTCATTATTGACAAGATAAGAAGCCAAATCCACAGGTTTTTCTACACGCACACAACCATGGCTGACCGCCCGGTTGCTTTGCCCAAACATTTGTTTTGCCGGCGTATCATGTAGATAAATAGAATAGGGATTCTCAAACAGGAACTTTACATTCCCCAATGAATTATCTGAACCGGGATTCTGTTTGAAACGAAAATTCTCCACAGAATCCGAATTCCAATTGACAGTTGTGGGATCCACTTGTTTACCTTTGTAATAAGCCACCATATTGCGCGACGCCAAATAGTTTGGATTATTCCGAACACTTGCCAATAATTCTTTCTTAACAATACTGCTTGGAATATTCCATACCGGATTAACTTGCATGGCATCCAACATCCCCTGCATCACAGGCGTCTCATGGTTCTCACCTTTCCGCGTATATGCCGGATTGTCTGTTTCACCCACACACACATTCATCAGTTGGCTTGTCTTCCCATCTTCCATGATATGTAAACGCTGTTCAGGTATGTTCACAAATACATATTTCTCCGGAAAAGCATCCCCCATCCAGCGCAATTTTTCCAATACCATTAACACCTGGCTTCGTTGTGCACTGTTTAGATTCCCATTTTCCAACAAATCTTGAAATCTAGTATAATATTGATTTTTAGGCTGTATATCGGCCAAGACGTTTCCGATTTTCACGCTGTCCAACAAGTTGACAACTTTGCCATAGCTCATACGTTTTTGAGGAACGAAATACCTTCCATAAAGGCGTTTGGGATTAACCACACCATATTTGATACTGCTGATATAAGCCACGAGTCCATCAGTGCTCAATAAGTCAAGCTTCGCCAATAAAGGATAAACTTCGGCAACATCTTTGCCCTTCAGTTTTCGAAGCGAAAACAACGTTTCCTTAATCGCAGCCGTATGGAAATAACTGGTCCGAATACCATGCTCTTCGCTTCGCTCGAAGTAAGTAATCATAGTATCGATACTACCATCAAAGAGATGTTCGGCAATTAAAGTCATCCCTTCAGTAGAATCCGATAATTCCTTCATCCAGCTCGGATTAACCAATTGGGATTTTTCCTTAGCATACACGTCACGGAAGACTTTTACGTAAGCAGCTGTGTCAAAATCCTTATAGGACTTATTTTCAAACTCCTTCGCCAGCACATCGCCATAAGTTGGAGGGTTATCTTTACAAGAAAAAAATACTACTGAAATAAATGAAATAAAAACTAAAAATCGTAACATATTACAAATCGTGAAAAAGAAATGGCTTCGCAATAATGAAGCCATTTTCTGGGGACAAAGATAAATAATTCTTATGGTCTAAAGAATCTTACCTGTCATTGAATCACTACAGAATCAATCACTGTATTTTTTCAGAAAATCTTCCAGCAATTCCACCATATCGGTATTGCCCAAAAAAGCTGCTGATCGTTGGTGCAAAGTTTTTGGCTCAATAGCTAGTATACGCTGAGATCCATTCGAAGCTTTACCTCCGGCCTGCTCGATAATAAAAGCGATTGGATTGCACTCATACATCAATCTCAGTTTCCCATTAGGGTGTGCAGAAGTCGTTGGATAAAGAAAGATGCCCCCTTTGAGGAGATTACGGTGAATATCGGCGACCATTGAGCCGATATACCGTGACGCATAGGGGCGTTTCGTTGCACTGTCTTCCATTTGGCAATATTTGATATATTGCTTGACGCCGTTTGGAAATTTGGAATAATTTCCCTCGTTAATTGAATAAATTTGGCCCGAAGCCGGAATTTTCATGTCGGGATGGGATAAACAAAACTCGCCGATCGATGGATCCAATGTGAATCCGTTTACGCCCTTTCCGGTTGTATACACCAACATGGTTGAACTACCATAGATCACATAACCTGCAGCGACCTGTTTCGTTCCATGTTGTAAAATATCATTGCTATTACAAGAAACACCCGTATCAGAAATTCGTCGATAAATGGAAAAAATAGTCCCCACAGATACGTTGACATCAATATTGCTTGAGCCATCCAGGGGGTCAATACACACAATATATTTGGCATTTTTGGAAACCCCTGACTGGATGTAAACTGGATTTTCATGCTCCTCTGAGGCAACTACACAGCATTCGCCCCCACTTTGAAGTGCTTTGATAAACTGTTCATCAGCGTAAACATCCAGTTTCTTTTGTCCCTCGCCCTGCACATTAACCTGTCCTACATCGCCTAAAATATCAACCAATCCCGCTTTATTTACCTCTCTATTTACAATTTTTGCCGCAATTCCAATATCGCGCAAGAGTCTAGAAAGTTCCCCTTTGGCATATGGAAAATCGGCCTGTTTTTCAATGATAAATTGACCTAGTGTAGTTATACCACTCATAATATTGTTTTATTGGATATTTGTTGCACAAAGCTAAAAAAGTTAAACAAACTTTAGCAAACACATGCTGCTCATATTTAGCATTTTAGCAGACCAAATACGCAATCGATTGCGCTAAGTTTTGAAAACTCTTCTTTGCTAAAACGATTATTAGCTATTAAAAAGATAATAAAAGGTGGAAAGCAGTGGATAAATTTCAAAGAGCGACGATTAGAAAAAAAAACAATAAATGCTAAGTATTTGGTAATTTTGGCTAAATATTCTGATACAATGCAACAACTTATACAGCTCATCGAAAAGGAAAAATTGGGAAGCCAATTGGTAAAACAGCACACGTTGATCATAGATGATAAACAGGTCGTTCACGGCGCCCTATTCATGGTCAAAACCACAAAAAAAACATTTAAACTGATGATCCCGGCACCTTTTCACGAAGCATTGCTGAAAGAGCAGGTCAGCATCAATACATTGATCAAACATCCCCAAGTGATGCTATTAGCTTAATCAACGAGATATTCCACCCCTCATAACTACCCCCAAGCAAACAAAACATAGTTCGATTGTGTTTATCATAGCGTGATTTCGATGTTTTTCACATCACATTCCGTCTCCCGAAGACTAAAAAGCTGGCTCGACCTAGAAAATGGGGGCAAATTGAAAGCATATTATCAACGGGAAATTTTACAAAAAAACCCGGTAAAAGTGTAAAAATCACCTCGATATAACTTTTAACTTTAGGCAACAAAGACAACGCTATGCAACACCGCTATACACTTTCAGGAATGTCCTGTGATGGATGTAAAACAACAATCGAACATGCATTGAACGAGTTACCTGGGGTTCATGCCGAGGTGACTTTAAACCCACCAAGCATCACAATAACATCCCAGAAACACATTCCGTTACAGCAATTACAGGAAATAATATCCAAATTGGGGCCATATCAAATCGGCGAAGCACATCAGCATACTTCCGAAGTTCCCTCCGATCAATCCATGGAAGTTCCGCCTATCCATAGCGAACAGCAACACAATCATTCCGCTCAGTCAAATGCGACAATGCATCAGTCACAAACATTAGCTACGCCCGACAAAGTACATCATAGTACGTCTGCAGATAAATACTATTGTCCCATGCATTGCGAAGGCGATAAGCTTTATGACTCACCAGGAAGCTGCCCCGTATGCGGCATGAACCTGGAAAAGATCCCCATATTAAAGACAGACCTTCAATATACTTGCCCAATGCATCCTGAGATTGTACAAGACCATCCCGGAAATTGCCCCATATGTGGTATGGACCTTGTGCCTATAGCCAATGGTAATAATGCGGACGACGATCATACCTATCGTAATCTTCGTATGAAATTATGGGTCTCTATCCTATTTACTGTCCCCATATTTATACTTTCCATGGGTGAAATGCTTCCGGGCAACCCGATCGGTAAAATCATTCCGCCGAGCTGGTCGGGATGGATACAACTGGTTTTATCTTTACCGGTTGTTTTTTACACCTGTTGGTCTTTTTTTCAACGTGGCTGGGTATCTTTCAAAACCTGGCGCCTTAATATGTTTAGCCTGATTGCACTTGGTGCTGGAGCTGCGTTTGTCTATAGTTTGGTAGGTCTATTTTTTCCGCAGATCTTTCCTGACGAATTAAAAAATCACCATGGCTACATTGCGCTTTACTTCGAGTCCGTTACCGTCATTCTAACGCTGGTATTGTTAGGCCAGGTGATGGAGGCTAAAGCACATTCCAAAACCAATTCAGCGATCAAAGAACTGATCAAGCTGAGTCCTTCCGAAGCTACGCGCGTGGAAAATGGAATCGATAAAAAAATAGGCATAGATCAAATTCAACTTGGTGATATACTCAAAGTAAAACCCGGTGATAAAATTCCAGTCGACGGACAAATTACGGATGGCAACAGCAGCATCGATGAATCCATGCTGACGGGTGAACCTATTCCAGTAGAAAAGCAGGAAGGCGATCATGTCAGTTCAGGAACCATCAATGGCGACCGCAGTTTCCTCATGAAAGCAGAGCGTATTGGTTCGGACACACTCTTGGCTCAGATTATTCAACTTGTTAATGATGCCAGCAGAAGCAAGGCACCCATTCAACGGTTAACAGATAAAGTATCCGAGGTATTTGTTCCGATTGTCATAATCATTGCAATTTTGACATTTCTTACCTGGTGGCTCTGGGTTCCGTCTGCTTCCTTGGCGTTCGGCTTTGCCAATGCACTTGCCGTATTAATTGTTGCCTGCCCCTGTGCCTTGGGGCTCGCGACACCGATGTCCGTCATGGTTGGTGTCGGAAAAGGGGCCAAACATGGTATCCTGATCAAAGACGCAAGTGCGCTGGAAAAAATGAACCAGGTCGATGTGGTACTAACAGACAAAACCGGTACCATCACCGAAGGAAAACCCACCGTCGATGATATTCAACCAAACTCCTCCAGTAGCAAAGACGAAATATTGTCTTTGGCTGCCGCTTTAAATGCCAATAGCACACATCCTTTAGGTCATGCTATTATTGAAAGAGCAAAAAAAGAAAATAGTAAAACAGAAAGTAAAGTTTCCGATTTCGAAAACGTAGCGGGACAAGGAATCAAAGGAAACATAAACGGAAACAGTATAGCACTTGGCAATCAATTGTTAATGGAGTCTATCGGTATAGCAGTTCCACACGATATGAAGCAGATGGCTGAAACCGCTCAGTTCAATGGAAAAACGGTGTCTTTCCTCGCAAAAGATCAAACCTTATTGGGCTATTTTAGTATTTCAGATCAAATCAAGGCTTCATCGAAGCAGGCAATTCAATACCTCCAAAAACATCAAGTCGATGTAATCATGCTGACTGGAGATAATGTCCATACGGCAAAGGCTGTGGCGGATCAAGTCGGCATCAAGCATTTCAAAGCCAATGCCTTGCCCAAAGATAAGTTGCAAGAGATTCATACATTACAGCAACAAGGCCATGTGGTAGCGATGGCCGGTGATGGTATCAATGATGCCCCTGCCCTTGCTCAAGCCGATATCGGCATTGCCATGGGTACGGGTACCGACGTTGCCATACAAAGTGCTTCTTTGACTTTGTTGAAAGGAGATCTTACTGGAATTGCCAAAGCAAAAGTACTGAGTCATAAATTGCTTCGTAACATTAAGGAAAACCTGGGTTTTGCTTTTGTCTATAATATACTCGGTATTCCATTGGCAGCCGGCCTGCTATATCCATCTTTCGGAATTCTCTTGTCACCCATGATAGCAGCTGCCGCAATGAGTTTTAGTTCCGTTTCGGTTATTTTGAATTCTTTGCGCTTAAATCGTGCAAAGATCGATATCGATTAAAAACAGATATTCCCTATATTCGCTGCTACAATAACGACATATAGCTTACAGTAACATGCGTAATATCTTTTTAATCTTAATTACGGTTATCATCACGGTTGTCTGTGTCAAGAACCCGCAATCGGTGCAGCTCAATTTTATCGGGGAATCGCAAGTGGCACTATGGAAGCTACTATTGGCCTTTTTTATTGCGGGAATTGTATTTGTATCTCTATTGAAAATCGGAAAAAAGAAACAGCGGGCGTATGAAGAGGAAGAAATAGACGAATCGGAAGAAGAAAACGATCACAAAAAGCCTCAATTATCGGATGAAGATCGAGAATTCCTCTCCTAAAAGAAAAAATAAACCACTAAAAATGAAGCCCTAAACAGCTCCTGACTTGTCCCTTTTAGTG
>NZ_DIJR01000008.1:0-92083 GCF_002421245.1 Sphingobacterium sp. UBA5639 | reverse complement strand
GAAATTTTACACTTTTTCTTAAGAGAGATCGCTCGTTTTCTGAGATTTTGGATCTCATAAAAAAATCAGGCAATTTGAACATCACGTTAAAAGATCATGAATTAATTTTTTGAAAAAGTTTTTAGGGTAATCGCATTTGGGAGACTCTTTATTGTAAGAATGGGGATAATGCCCCTTTTACAATAAAACCTAAAAATATGAATAAAAAATTTCACCTGAGAAAAAACAAATTTGGGTTTGTTCGGGACAAATCTGCTTTAACTTTTTTAAAGCGATCGTCAAAAATAGGAACTATCCTCGGTTTGATAGCTCTCCAAAGCCTTCCCTTAGCCAAGGCACAAGAATTAAACCTTAATCTAAAAAATGCCACCTTAACAGAAGTACTAAAAGAGATACGTAAACAAACGGGATATCAGATTATTTATGATTCTGATATTTTGCAAAACAAAAAATTAATCTCTTATTCTGGTTCCAAATTGGATTTGAGGTTAGTGTTGAAAAAAGCGCTCACGGAGCAGGATCTAGATTTTGTGATTGAAGGCAAGACTATTATTGTTAAACCGCAGGAAAGGGCTAGTTTTAAAAATATCCCAGATCGGAAATCAGAAAAGATAGAGATTAAAGGTACAGTTTTAAATGCATCGGGAAAACCAATTGCGGGTGTGACCGTGACAGAAAGAGGTACGTCAAATACTGTATTGACAGCAGAAGACGGAACATTTACTTTAAAAGTTGCAAATGAAAAATCCATTTTGGATTTTTCCTATGTGGGGTATGCTTCTTTAAGCGAAAATGCGAGTCGCAACCCAATGATGTTGACAATGTCCAGTCAGGATAGGGCGTTGGAAGAAGTCGTTGTAGTAGGGTACGGAACACAAAAGAAGGCAAATTTGACTGGTGCGGTTTCGTCTCTTGACGGTAAAGAGTTAGAGTCAAGACCTGTGCAGAATGTTGGACAGGCCCTGCAGGGCATGATCCCTGGGCTGAATTTGCAGACAACCGGACTGGGGGGTGAACTAAATCAAAATCTAAGCGTCAATATCCGTGGTGCGGGGACGATAGGCGTAGGGTCGAGTTCGTCAGTTTTGGTTTTAATTGATGGGATGGAAGGCAATATGAATGCGCTAAATCCTCAGGATATTGAAAATATCACCGTACTTAAAGATGCAGCAGCTTCTGCTATTTACGGGTCAAGGGCACCTTTTGGAGTTATCCTCATTACAACAAAATCTGGAAAATCGGGTAAGATAACAGCAAATTATAACAATAATATAAGATTGGGTAAGCCAAGGGGGCTACCCACGATGTTAGATTCCAAAACATTTGCGTATTATTTCAACGAAGTGGCAGCAAACGATGGTGAAGGTGCAAAATTTTCTCAGGAAGTATTGGAACGAATTGAAGCTTATCAAAGAGGAGAAATAGAAACGACGACTACCCCAAATACGAGTGACAGATTTCAATACTATACAGGGTCTAATGGGAATACAAACTGGTTTAAAGAGTTTTACAGGGATTTTACAACTTCCCATGAACACACGCTCAGTTTGAATGGCGGTACTGAAAAGCTAAATTTTTATAGTTCAGCAAATTACATGGATCAAAATGGCTTGAACAGGTTTGCTAATGACAATTTTCAACGATATTCGATAGCTACGAAAATCAATGCAAAGATTAGCGATAAGGTAGACCTCATGTACAATACGCGTTTTGTACGTGAAGACTACGAAAAAGCAAGTCATATGAATGATTTATATTATCATAATATAGCGAGAAGATGGCCTACGATACCTTTGTACGACCCAAATGGAAATTATTCCGAACCAAGTGAAATATTGCAGCTCCAGCAAGGAGGACGTTCTAAATTTCAGAAAGATTTTCTTTATCAGCAGCTACAATTACATTATCAGCCAATCAAAAATTGGAATATAACAGGAAATGTCAATTATCGTATTACAAGTCAAAATGACCATGCCGAAATTTTGAGAGCTTATTCAAATGATGCAAAAGGAAATCCATTTCCTGTTGCGGTAGGGTACAATGCTGCTGGATATACCAATGTTTCGGAATACAATCGCAAAGACGAATATTTCAGTACAAATTTCTTTTCAGATTATTCCTTTGACATCAACGCTGATCATCATTTCAAAATTTTGGCTGGTTTCAATTCAGAGCTCAATAAGTATAGAGATCTTAATGGAAGCATGAGCGATCTGATCACAGATAATGTTCCGACATTGAATACTGCCACCACCAATCCCAGGGCTTCTGGGGGCTACCAACATTGGGCTACTGCTGGTTTTTTTGGACGATTAAACTATAGCTACAAAGATAGGTATCTTTTTGAGGCTAACGGACGATACGACGGTTCGTCACGTTTTCCAAGAGACTTGCGCTGGAATCTCTTCCCCTCAGTTTCCGCTGGATGGAATATAGCAAATGAGTCATTTTGGCCTATTAAGGAGCATGTTTCCATGTTTAAATTGCGTGGTTCCTATGGCGAGCTGGGAAACCAATATACGGACAATTGGTATCCTTTTTATGCAACAATGCCCGTTAGTATAGCTAATGGTACCTGGCTTTTGAATGGACAAAAAACAAATACGGCCAGTGCCCCTGGGCTTATTGCCTCTACCTTGACCTGGGAACGTGTCTCAAGCTGGAATGTGGGATTAGATCTGCGGGTACTTTCCAATCGTTTAGGTTTATCTCTTGAAGTCTATCGTCGGAATACATTCGATATGATAGGACCAGCACCAGAGCTTCCTGTTATTTTGGGCACAGCTGTGCCGCGTTTAAACAATGCCGAGATGAATTCCAAAGGCTTCGAAATTGAGTTAAATTGGAAAGATCATATTGGTAAATTGAATTACAGTGCTAGAGCTGTCCTTTCCGATGATCGTCAGACAGTCACCAAATATCCTAATCCTACAGGTACGCTGAGTACCTGGTACGATGGTCGCAAGAATGGAGAGATCTGGGGATATCAAACTTTAGGAATAGCACAGAGCGGAGAAGAAATGGCTGCCCACCTCGCTAAAACCAAACAGTCTTTCGGGGCGAATTGGCAAGCTGGGGATATTATGTATGCTGATCTCAACGGGGACGGTCAGGTTAATAATGGAGCCAATACATTGGCGAACCCAGGGGATCTTGCAATTATAGGAAATTCGGCCCCACGCTATCGTTATAGTTTTGATTTAAATTTCAATTATAGCGGATTCGATTTAGGGATTTTCTTGCAAGGTGTTGGAAAGCGCGATTATATGCCCAATGGGCCATATTTTTGGGGAGCGAATGGCGGGATGTGGCAATCCGCTGGTTTTGTTGAGAATATGGACTTCTACCGCGATGAGAATTCCACGATGGTACAGAACGGTGTTTTAGGTGTTAATAAAGATTCCTATTTACCGAGACCTTATTTTAACACTTCAAAAAATCAGCAAACACAAACTAAATATTTACAGAATGCTGCTTATTTACGTTTAAAGAATGCTCAATTTGGATATACGTTTTCTCCACAACTATTGGGCAAGATAGGATTTTCCAAAATTCGTATTTATGCATCAGGTGAGAATTTGTTGACTTTTACCAAAATGGCTAAGGTTTTTGATCCGGAAACCGTTGGACTTGGCGGGTGGAATGATGGAAAAACATATCCATTTTCGACGACTTATTCTTTTGGCCTTAACTTGAATTTTTAAACCGATATATATGAAAACGACATATTATTTTTCCACAATTTCTTGGTTGTTATCGATGACCGTGTTGTTCACATTGCATTCCTGCAATAAGTATTTGGATAGAGAACCCTTATCCAATGTAACACCGCAGGAATATTTAAATACCGAAGCAGATTTGGCCGCATACACGGTTGGCCGTTATGCCTTTCCATCCCATTCTGGCTGGGGCCTTGGTACATTTGCTAACGATAACGGTACAGACAACCAGGTGACTTCAAGTTATTCGACACGTTGGGTACCTGGAGAATGGCGTGTGCCGAGTTCGGGCGGTGATTGGGATTTTACTCAGATTAGGCAGTTGAACTATTTTCTTGAACAGGTACTCCCAAAATGGAAGAACGGTAAGTTAACGGGCAATTCAGCAAATATAACTCATTATGTGGGTGAAGCCTATTTTTTGAGAGCGTATGAATATTTTAATAAAGTGCAGGCGCTTGGTGATTTTCCGATTGTTCGAAATACACTTAAAGATAATATGGAAGAGCTGACGGCTGCTTCCATTCGACAACCTAGAAATATGGTGGTTCGATTTATTCTTTCTGATTTGGATTCGGCAATTACATTATTGAACGATGTAGCTCCTGACGGGAAGAACCGTATTTCAAAAAAGGCCGCTTTACTTTTTAAATCTCGTGTAGGGTTATTTGAAGGCTCTTGGCTAAAATACCATAAAGGAACTGCTTTCGTCCCTGGTGGAACTGGCTGGCCCGGTGCAAAATCGCACCCAAATTTTTCGATCAATATCGATAGTGAGATCAATTATTTCTTAGAACAGTCGATGACAGCCGCCGCTCAGGTAGCCGATGCAGTCGAACTTGTCGGAAATACAAAGGACGATGGTTATAATTCATCTTCGAACCCCTATTTCAAAATGTTTGGCGACGAGAATTTAAATGGCTACAGTGAAGTGCTTTTATGGCGGAGTTATTCAATGCCTTTAGGAATTACCCATGCTGTAAATCATTACATGAATCGAAATGGCGGAAATTCCGGATATTCAAGAGGTCTTGTGGAAAATTTTACCATGAAAAACGGACTACCTATTTATGCTTCAAACTCGGGTTATGCAGGCGACGATTCCATCAGCCTTGTCAAAAAAAATCGGGATAACCGATTACAGCTATTCATGAAGGCACCTGGGGAATTGAGTTATACCAACCAGACTTCTTCAACCGGTGCTGTACAGACAGAGCCTAGACCCGATATTATTGGCTTGGCAGAGACACGGTACGTGACAGGTTACGCTTTGAAAAAAGGAATGAGTTACCTTTTTGCCCAAGCTGAGGGGCAGACTGGTACTACAGGCTCCATTATATTTCGTGCTGTTGAGGCTTATTTAAACTATATTGAAGCAAGTTATCTTGCAAAGGGAGTAGTCGATGCAAAAGCCAACAGTTACTGGAAGAAAATAAGAGAAAGAGCAGGCGTAAATACAGATTTTATGGCAACCGTAAACGCGACCGAAATGCAAAAGGAAGCTCAAGGTGACTTCGCTGCATATTCAGCCGGACAGTTACTTTCCGATAAAATTCTTTATAATATTAGAAGAGAACGCCGTTTGGAACTTATTGCCGAGGGATTTAGATTTAATGATCTTAGGCGTTGGCGGGCGCTTGATCAGCTAGCAAACAATCCATACATTATTGAAGGGATGAGGCTGTGGGGGCCTATGCAGGACTGGTACAAAGATAAGGGCGTCTCTACTTTAATCGTACCGGGCACAGCAGGAAAAACCGCAAATGTATCTTCACCCCAGGAAAGCCAATATTTAAGACCCTATCGGATTAATCTTTCGGCTAACAATCTTGTTCTAAATGGCTATAGTTGGACCAGTGCGCATTATTTGTCACCCATAGCCATAAGTCATTTGAGCATAACTTCGACAGATGGTAGTCCAGCTGGTTCAATTATCTATCAAAACCCGAATTGGCCTTTAGTTGCCAATCAGGGGGCCAATCAATAATTGGTCGGAACCTTTACGAAAATTTTGAAGATAAGATAGTTCGGAGATTATTCCGGCTATCTTATTTTTGTCCTATAGATATAAAATGAAGAAAATTAATATCATTACTTTACTATTATTGGCAGCGGTATTTGATGCTGCGGCTCAAAATATGATTGCCTTACAACCCGGAGAGCCAGAATCTGCTATCGTAACCAAGGCAGCCAACGTGATACCGACCCAAAGACAGCTTGATTGGCAAAAGCTGGAAGTGACCGGATTTCTCCATTTCGGGATCAATACCTTCACAAATAAGGAATGGGGTGAAGGGAAAGACGATCCAAAATTATTTAACCCGACACAATTAGATGCAGAACAATGGGTTAGGACAGCAAAAGAAGGTGGAATTAAACTTTTGATTCTTACCGCGAAGCATCACGATGGCTTCTGTCTCTGGCAAACGAATACAACAGACTATTCGGTTAAAAATTCTCTGTACAAAAAGGGAAAAGGAGATGTTTTTGGCGAACTAGCTGCGGCCTGTAAAAAATATGATATGAAGTTAGGGGTATATCTTTCCCCTTGGGATCGACATGAGGCTTCTTATGGGTCAGAAGCTTATAATGATTTTTTTGTTGCCCAATTGAGCGAATTACTGACCCGATATGGTCAGATTGATGAAGTTTGGTTTGATGGTGCTAACGGAGAGGGACCTAACGGTAAAAAGCAGGAATACGATTGGAATCGTTATTATCAGGTTATACGTGAAAAACAACCTGAGGCCGTTATCGCAGTAATGGGACCCGATGTAAGATGGGTCGGTACAGAAACGGGCTATGGTAGGGACACAGAATGGTCAGTTGTACCTGCTAGTAACCTAGCGCAAAATCATATAGCTGCTGGATCGCAACAGCAGATGAATATTAAACCGGCCGGAGATATGCGTAATAAAGATCTTGGGAGCAGAGAAAGAATCAAAGAGGCAAAAGGCCTGGTATGGTACCCAGCGGAAACTGATGTTTCTATACGCCCGGGATGGTTCTATCACGAGGAAGAGGATAACAAAGTCAAAAGCCCGGGTAAGTTGATGGATATTTATTTTAATTCGGTAGGGAAAAATGGTGTCTTGTTGCTTAATATTCCACCAACAACTGCAGGCTTGATTCATTCGGTAGATGCTGTAAATTTAAAAAAGTGGAATGACTGGCGCACAGCATTATTTTCGAAAAATCTTTTAAGCAAAGCTAAACTCCATACTGCAGGCCTCGTTCTAAAAAAATGGAAAAAAATGCCATTCTGGACGACGAAAGATCAAAAAATCAGCACAGCAACTTTTGAATATATCCTACCTAAGGCAACCGCGTTTAACGTTCTCTCCCTACAGGAAAGCATTGCTTTAGGCCAACGTGTGGAGCGATTTAATTTGGAAGTATGGAAAGATGGCGTCTGGAAAGAAGTGTCGAAAGGTACTACTATCGGTAACAAACGGTTATTGACCTTTCCTACAGTTAATGCCCAGAAGATAAGAATCAACATTTTACAATCTCGTCTAAACCCGCAGATAGAACAGTTGGGACTGTATTTCAATGATAGTGGATTATTTGAATAAGGATATGAAAAAACAAATTAAACTTATTTTTTTATTAAGAGCAATTTTTTCCCTCTTTATAGGAATTTCAGGAGGATTTTTTCCGGTTAAAGCACAAATTAGAGTTATCCCTGAACCAGTTTCAATTGAATTAAAAAAGGGCTATTTTACCATTGACGAAAATACAGCAGTGATTTTCCCCAATACGGAAAAATCAAAATTTTTAAAACTCTATTTCGGTAATATAATTAAGAAGGTGTGTGGTTATGAGTTGTGCGACTATAGAAAAGGTACTAAAAAAATCATGTTTTCATTACAGAAATTGGATACTATTGGTGAAGAAGGTTACATCTTAGAAGTGAATCCCTCCGAGATAAAGATAGTTGCTAATACAGAAAGAGGATTATTTTATGCCGTACAAACAATTGTCCAACAACTTCCTGCTTTTCGCACTAATGAAATGGTACGAATTCCCGCGATGCGAGTGAAAGATTATCCAAAGATTGCGTGGAGAGGTATGATGTTGGATGTCAGTCGTCACTTTTATGGAACGGAGGAGATAAAAAGTATCTTGGATCTACTCGCTCTTTATAAGCTGAATGTATTTCATTGGCATCTTACGGACAATGAAGGGTGGAGGATCGAAATAAAGAAATACCCTAAATTAACTTCTTTAGCATCTTGGCGTCAAGAAGTAAATGGAAGTATATGGTATGCGCAAGATTCTTCTCTTAATTGGAAGGATACTTATCAATATGGCGGATTTTATACTCAAGCTGAAGCAAGAGAAATTGTTGCTTATGCTGCCGCCCGTAATATTATGGTTATTCCCGAAATTGAGATGCCTGGACATTCTGGTGCTGCTTTAGCAGCTTATCCTCAATTCTCTTGCACCCAATTAGAACAACCTGTTCCAAATTCAGCTATTTTTAACAAATTTAATCCTACACCTTCACCTAATCAGGAATATTGTGCAGGTAATGATAGCTCATTTCGTTTTTTGGAAGATGTGCTCAATGAAATATTCACTATATTTCCATCGACTTACATTCACATTGGTGGTGATGAGGTACTGAAAACTCACTGGAAAGCTTGTGTAAAATGCCAACAACGAATGAAGGCAGAAAACTTAAAACATGAGGAGCAGCTCCAAAGTTATTTTATACGACGGATGGAAAAATTTCTCAATGCACATGGAAGACAGTTACTAGGTTGGGATGAAATACTCGAAGGCGGATTAGCACCTTCAGCCACAGTCATGAGTTGGCGTGGTGAACAAGGAGGAATTGCGGCTGCTAAAATGGGCCACGATGTAATTATGTCTCCAAGTAATCCTTTATACTTCAATCGTTATCAAATAGATCCTGCGAGTGAGCCCTTGGCGGCGAAATACTCAATCAATACCTTAGAAAACGTTTATCAATATAATCCATTTACAGTAAGTTTGGATCAAAAACAGCATCGTTATATTAAAGGGGTACAATTTGCGCTTTGGACTGAACATATCAGTTCATTAGAACAGCTTGAATATATGATGTTGCCTCGACTTGCTGCATTAGCTGAAGTGACCTGGACGCCGTTTGAAAAACACAATTTTGATCTATTCGTGGAGCGGCTAAACCAGTGGCATTATACCTATTGGACACACCAGGGCTTGCGCTTCAATAAGCTTCATCAACGCATAAAATATTGAGCCATTCTCAGCTTCGGATTTTTTTCTTTTTCAGTGCTGTGATATGCTTGTAAACAATACTTGGGGTATCCGATATATCGGATACCCCAAGTATTTTAGTGTTCGATATTAACTTTATAAATAGCCTCGGCCTCTTTATCATCAAACTTACGCATTTGCTTGACAAGTTTCTTTTTCATTATTTTGACGATGCCGCGGTATGCAGGATCGGCGTACACATTGTGAAGCTCCTGAGGATCTTTTTCAAGATCGAATAATTCCCAGTTTTCTACACGTTTATAGTAGCGGATCAATTTATAGCGGTCATCCCGTACTCCAAAGTGTGGGCTCACGGCATGTTCTCCGTTTTCAAAATAATGATAGAATAAGTCCTTACGATGTTCTTCGTTGTTATTTTTAAGTACGTGGACAAAAGACTCACCCTGCATATCATTAGGTTTCTTGACGGCGGCGAGTTCCAATAATGTAGGTGCGATATCGGCATTGACAACTTTCGCGTCAATGGTTGAATGCGCATGCAATAGAGCTGGGTAGCGCATTACCAATGGTGTGCGAAATGATTCCTCGTACATCCAGCGTTTGTCAAACCAACCATGTTCGCCCATGTAGAAACCTTGGTCGGAAAGATAAATGACAATGGTATTCTCAGTCAGTGATTTTTGGTCTAGATAATCCAGTACTTTGCCAATATTTCGATCCATCGACTCAGCTGTATTAAGGTAATCGATCATATAACGTCTGAACTTCCATTCGGCAAGTTGTTTTCCCGTCAGATTACCCTGCTTTAGCTTATCATAAATAGGGCGGTAATAGGCGATATAACTGTCTTTTTGGGCTTGATTCATCCGCTTAAAATTACCGTCAGCCATCATGTCCTCCAATGATTTGAACATCTTTAGATCATAGCCCATCTTCATGTCCTTATCAATAGACATTTCCTGCAGTGCTGCTGCTTCTCTGCTTCGGTAATTATCATAGAAAGTTTCTGGTAGCGTAAAATTTACGGAATCATAGGTGCCAAAATCTTTAGGATCTGGCATCCAGGTACGGTGTGTCGCCTTGTGGCCGATGACCAAACAGAAAGGTCTGTTGGAGTCCAAGGTATCTAGCCAGTTCATTGCTTTTTCGGTCACGATATCAGATACATATCCTTCTTCACGTTTACGACCCTGTTTACTGATAAAATCCGGATTAAAATAGGTGCCCTGACCAACAAGAATATCATAATAGTTGAAACCCTGTAATTTGTCTCCCAAATGGATTTTGCCGACCCAAGCTGTATTATAACCAACCTTTTGTAATTGCTTCACAAAGAGATCCTGACTGAAGTCGAATTCGGAGGTCTCATTATCCTTGAATCCATTCTTGTGGCTGTATTTTCCGGTCAGCAGCGTAGCGCGAGAGGGGCCACAGATGGAATTATTGACAAATGCATTTCTGAATATTGCCCCCTGATCGGCGATGCGGTCTATCTGCGGTGTTTTCCCATATTTCGATCCATAGGCACTAATGGTTTGGTATGCATGGTCATCCGAGATAATAATGACTATATTGGGCTTTTTTTGTGCAGAAGCATGTTTAAATAGTGGCAGTGTAAGGAATGCAAATAAGAGCGTTTTTAGTTTCATTGTGCTTTCTGTTTAAAATTGATTGTTGTTTCTTCTTTTGAGGTGGAGCTGATCTTTACCCATCCCTGGCGATCAACGCCACTGTCGTTGGCTTTTATCGTTATTTTTTGAGTTACGTTTCCGGAGCCATATTTGCGTTCGACGGTATACCATTGGACATTATCGGGTAGCGTGATCCACCAGCCATTTGTATGACCATCGATGGTAAGTGTATACGTATTCGCAGATTTGCTAACTTCTGCCGTCAATGTACTGCTCACGCTAAAGGGACCGCGCTGCGGTTTGACGGGAAGGTTTTCCTTCTTACATGCGCCAACTAAGAATAATAGAACAACGCAACATAAGAAAAAAATATTTTTTGTAGTCAATTTAACTGTCTTCATGTTTTTTAGCTATTTAATTTTCGCCTGTACTTTTTACCAATTGGGATTTTGTTTCCATTTTCCTCCTGTCAACTCGATCATTCGTTGCTGAATAGGTAGCAGGTAATCCCGTTCTACCCTAAATTTGTAGCCTGAGGGCAATACATTTTTATAAGGGTCCATATATCTATAGGCGTCTCCCGGATTTCCGGAGAGAAAAAAGTTGATGCTTTTGCCTGCAGGAGCGTTATCGTAGTAAAGAAGGTTATCTTTATAAAATCCCGTGCTCGTATTCTCTTGCGCAATATTGCTGCTGATGAACAATATGCCTAAAGGACGTTTTCCGACAATGAGCTGGTCAGCTGCTGCCCAACGGAAAATATCCTGTAAACGCTGGCCTTCCGCAACCATTTCCACACGGCGCTCGCGGCGTACAGCCTGAATATATTTGTCCAACGTTGAAAATGGATAGCTTGCTGTAGTATTATATTCACGGTCAAAATCCATATCCGGCAGATTCAATCGTGCACGAAGGGGGTGTATGGCCTGAACTATTTTAGTGGGATCTTCTTTCAGTTCGGCAAGCGCTTCGGCATAATTCAGCAAGACCTCGGCATAACGGAAATAGATCACAGGTGCAGCACTCATCCCATCATCGGTAACCGCCGCGAGATTCGTGTATTCAACATATTTATACATGGGATATCCAGTAGTTGAACGATTAAATCCACTCTGGTTGATCGGAGGGAAGTTGGCTGCTATAGCATCGGGACGTAAAGGTGCTTGTGGCAATACCGCTGTTTGCGATAGGCGTGGGTCACGAACTGTTGGCAGCATGTCTTGACCATAGACTTGTTGGATACTGTTTTGCAAGGTTCCGACAAATGGCTTTCCATCTATGGTAAGGTAATCACTGACTAAGCTCTGTGTCAGGCCGATATCACCACCTCCAGTAGATAAATATTTGGATACACCGTGACCGATATTTTCGGCAGGGTTGTAGCGGCGGTAAAGCATGACTTCACTATTTGTCGAGAGATCGGCCGTATTGAACATATTCCGGTAGTCATCATTGTATCTGCCGGTACTATATATTTTCCATCGATTGCCATCAATGATCTCTTTTGCGGCATCACGGGCTTGCGTCAAGTAATCCTTAATTTTGTTTTCAGTAACTGTTGCCGTGAAAAATGGAGTTGCTTTTAATTTGTGATAACGTTGCCAGGTACCTTCATAGAGTGCTACACGTGATTTAAGTGCTAATGCTACATCCTTGTGAATACGCATGCTGGTATTGGTCGACTGCGTAGGCAGCAGTGTAGCAGATCGATTTAGGTCGTTGAGAATGGAGTCTACGATGACAATTCGGCTATCACGTGCCAAAAAGGTAGATTCATCTTCTGAGTTTAGGAGCTGGTTGACCCAGGTTACATCGCCATATTTTTTAACCAACTCAAAATAGTACCAAGCTCTGAAAAAGTAGGCCTCACCGAGATATCGGTTTATTTCGGATTGGTTTCCTTTTGCATTAGTGGATTGCTTAAGGAAAAAATTAATCGATCTGATCTGTGTATACTCATTAATAGATGTTGCATTTGATACTGTCAACTGTCCATTTAAGCGATTGTCGACATTGGTAAAAATCATATTATCTGTTTTGGCATCCTCAAATGCAATACCATTGCCGCCAGTTGTGCTTGGGTGATTGGGGAGGCTTTGATAAAACTGGTTGATATATAAGCGAAGTTCGTTGGTTGAAGCTAGACTTCCGCTTGTGGATAACTGATCTAAGGGTTCCCGATTTAAAAAATTGCTATTGCAGGCTACCAACACACTACAAGTGAGTCCAAAAACGATATATGTGAATTTTTTTAATTTCATGGCTGCTAGTTAAAAGTTAAGATTTAAACCGAAAGAATAGACTTTGCTTAATGGGTAGATCTTGCCCATGCCGGATCCGCCTTCGATGGTTTCGGGATCAAACATTTTGGCCAGGGCGCTGAATGTCAGTAAGTTTTCGCCACTGACAAATACACTCAAGCGATCGAACTTCAAGCGTTGAATCAGATTTTTCGGCAGGTTATAGCTTAATGTCAGATTTTTGAGCCTTAGGTAAGCTGCATTTTGAAGATAGCGTATAGAAGCTAGCTGTGTTTTATTAATATAGGAATTTATGGCACCTACCGGTGAGGCGTATGGATTCGGATAATACGCGTCCGGATTGCTTTCAGAGAAATAGTCGAGATGTTGTTTGAATACTGTTACCTGTGCCAATGCACCCGATCCCCAAAAGTAAGCATCTGCAAATCCAGGACTAAAATCTCGTTTAGCGATTCCCTGCCAAAGCATGTTCATCGAAAGGTCTTTCCAATTCAATCCTGCTGAGAAACTATAGCTATAGCGAGGGGTATTGTTCCCAATAATGGAAATGTCGCCCATATCACCCAAACGATTGGCTCCGTTGTTTATCTTACCATCTTTATTTATGTCAAGGTACATCACGTCTCCCGGTACCCAGTTGCGTGCAGATATAAAGGACCGGTCCAATTTATTGTATTCATCGGCTTCTGCTTGTGTGCGGATTAGCTGGTTGGCCTGGTATCCCCAAATCTCACCGGACATTTTACCTTCATACCATTGCCCACTTGGGTCAAATTTGGTTGGATTTTGGTATTTGGTCACCATTGACTGGTAATCGGAAAGAATGATGCCTAGATTGTAGCTCCAATCCTCGGCAATTTTATCTCGCCATTTTACATTCAGTTCCCAGCCTCTCGTTCGGAGATCGGCATTATTGCTTTTTGCAGGTGTCGTGCCAAAGAGATCTGCGACATCTCTGGAAGGACCGAGCATATCTTTTGTATTGCGTTGATAGAGGTCTAGTGTTCCCGATAACCGGTACTTCAATAAAGTAAAATCGAGGCCAATATTGGCACTTCTGACTTTTTCCCAGGTAATTAGGGGATTGAATGCCCCCGGTGCGTTGATATAACTTTCACGGCCATTTTGAAAATAATAGCGTCCTCCTGCACCGTTAGCTCCAGGGACTACAATGCTCATATTTTCGGAGTAAGCATAAAGACCGGCACCGGCTTGGTTTCCAAGAGATCCGTAAGATCCTCTTATTTTTAGTTGATTGATCCAGGAAATATTATCTTTGAAAAAAGATTCTTCGCTCATATTGTATGCCGCTGATATCGAAGGGAAAAATCCCCAACGATGCCCAGCTGCAAAGCGTGACGAGCCATCGTATCGGCCATTGAGTTCGAGAAGGTATTTCTGATCGAAATTGTAATTTAAACGTGCAAACATGCCCCTAGTAGCCCAATGGTTACGGGCTTCCTTGCTGTTCTTTGTTCCTGTAGATAAGTCAATGCCCGGACGGTCGAAACTGATCAGATCGCTTGCAGAGGTATAAATCTCCTTGAACGTATTTACCTCCTGTTGAAATCCAGCTGTTAAGTCAAAATTATGTTTGTCAACAGTGAGTTTGTAGTTTGTATAGATGTTTGGCGTTAGATAATTGTTATTGTTCAAGCGGCGTTCGAAACTTCCGCCCAGCGGGATATTATATTCTGACCTGTTGACCAGATATGTTGTACCGTCAATACCATAAATTGTTCCGGGCAATTTCAGGATATCATTTTCGCTATTATCGAAGCGATAATTTAAATCTGCAAAGATTTTCCAGTTTTTTAATGGGGTTATTTCGAGTCCACCTAATATCGCTAAGGTGTTCGCTGTCAACTGATCTTTGGATCCTGACTGAAGGTAGGGTACCATGGACTGTTCGGTCCAGTTGCCATAAAAATCATAAGGTGATACATTTGGACGCATGCGGGCGAGATTATGGAAAAACATGCCTTCAAATCCGGCTAAAGGTGTTTGATTGCTGCTGCGCGTGTATTTTACGTTAGCTTTGAGTTTTATCCATGATGACAGTTCGGAATTAACAGAGCTATTAAAATTATAGCGCTTATAGTCGATGTCTGCGTAGCGCAAAATTCCATCTTCATTATAATAGCCTCCTGAGACATAAAATTGCGTTCCTGCATTTCCACCGCCCATATTGATGTTGTAATTTTGCCTCAATGCGGTCGGTTTATAATGGAGATCAAACCAGTTTGTATTGGCGACACCATTGGCGCTATTTTCCCAGCTTGCATAGTTATTGGTATTGACTTCTGGAAAGATCGATATACTGCCCGGATCATTGATGTACTGTTGTAATAAGGCAATCTTATCATCGGAATATTGTTTGGTTCCCAACGCGTTAAAAGTCGCCGCATTAAAAAAGTTTGCGAAGTCGACTGAGTTGACCATTTCGGGTAGTTTTACAGGTGAGGTCAATCCTGTGTTTGTGCTGATATTAATTGTCTTCTTTCCAGCGGCACCTTTTTTGGTAGTAACCAGAATCACACCATAGGCTGCACGCGAGCCGTAGATTGCGGATGCCGACGCATCTTTTAAAACAGAAATATTGTCGATATCGCTAGGGTTAACATCTGCCAAGGACATTTCCATTCCGTCAACAAGAACATATGGTCCATCCGTTCCGCTTAGGTTGCCGACACCGCGTACATTCAGGTTGAAACTTTGCCCTGGCTTGGTATTGCCTCCAACATTGACGTTCAGACCCGGAACTTCACCCTGTAGGCTCTGCGTAGCATTCACAACAGGCCTGTTTTCTAATTCTTTACCGCCAATTGTAGCAACAGCACCCGTTAAGTTGACACGTTTTTGTGCACCGTAGCCTACAACAACGACTTCTTCCAGCTGCGCTAGATCCTCTTTAAGTTCAATGGTCTGAAATTCCGAAGAGTAGGGAAGTTCGAAGCTTACGAAACCCACACTGCTGATTAATAGACTGCTCTGTGTGCTTTTTACAGTGAGCATAAATTCCCCTTTATCATTTGTTAAGGTACCTTTGTCTGATCCCTTTTCCTTGATGGAAACGCCGGGTAGCGGTTCTCCCTTGCTATTGGATATTTTCCCTTGAAATTTAAGCTCCTGTGTTCGCGGCTGGGAAAGAATGATACGGCCGCCATCGATCTGTTGCATTTGAAAACCATTTTTTTCCAAAATGGGCCTCAGTAATTCTTTCCAGGGCTTATTAGTCGCTGAAATTTGCGGTATGGTAATTTCTTCTACTTGATTATTATTGTATACAAATCTCAAATCCGTCTGTTTTTCAATAAACTGCAATAGATTTTTAAGTTTTATATTTTTGTATTTAAGTGTTACATTTTCTTGTGCAGAAGTTGTAGTTGCATAGCTGTTATAGCCAAATGCTACAATGAACAGCATCATAAATTTTACCATGATGAGCCACTTTAGGTAATAAAGAATCGGCACATGACGTCGAGCATGTGAATTTTTTTTCATAATTTTAAAAATAAGAGGTAAATAATTGGGCACAACAACTTTCCTAGGGCTTTGTGCCAATTGATCATCTTTGGGTATATCGCTGCGATGTACCCTTTTTTGTTTGTTTTTTTATTTCATATTCAGGTGGTTATTGTTCGTTAATTTGATCCTATCTTTAGTTTTTTTTAATACAGTATAATTGTATCGCGTCGTTCTTTATAATGTAGGTTAGCACCCGTTTTAATCAAAATGTCCAAAACCTCCCGCGCTGTTTTCTCCTGAAACACGCCCGTATAGGACTGGTTCAAAATATTCTTGTTTTCAATTCGGATAGTTTTATTGTACCACCGTTCTATTTTTCTGCTCATGATATCTATGGGGTCGTCCTGAAAAACCAATTTGTTTTTCGTCCAAAGTGCTTCTGACAGTTCCCTATTTTCATAATTAATTTGGCTGATTTTTGCTACCCCATCTGTAGATTCTTTAACGAGGTTGCTTTTCCTAATATGCATGCCGGTGGCCGGGCTATTCGCTACCTCTATTTTTTCTCCGGGATGCATAATGAATTCACGAACGTATCCTTTATCTTTAACTTTGAGATTTACCTTACCTTCAAAGAGTGTTGTTTCCATTTTTTGTTCTTCTGCATAGGCCTGAACATTAAACTGCGTACCAAGCACTTCTATTCTATTGCCATATGCGTTTACATGAAATGGTAATTTTTTATTTGTGGTTACCTTAAAATAAGCTTCTCCAGACAGTGTTACGTCTCGATTTGATAGGCCATACTTGTTGTCATACTCGAGTTGGCTACCGCTATTTAGCCAAATTTCAGTTCCATCTTCTAATTTAAAATGTTTCCTTTCACCTTTGGCCGATGTGAGCTTGATGATGCGCCCAGACAGGATGTGCTGGAAGAGATAGAAACCTCCAAAAGACATCATGAGAAGAAGGGAGGCGGCAATAAGCAAGCGCCGGTAGTTTTTTAATGATAAAAGGGTATTTCTTTTTTCTTTTCGTTTGCTAGATGGACTGTCGGTTGCCTTATACTTCTTTTTGGACGATTCAAACAGCGAGTCAAGCGAAATGGATCTATTTTTTAACGATTGATCTTCTTTCGTCAAATAGAGATAAAGATCTAATCTGCTCTCTTCTTCGACAATAAGATTATATAACTCCTCTTTCTCAGTAGCAGATATACTCTTATCTAAGTATTTTTGAATGAGGATTAAAAAGTAGTTATCGTCTAAATGCATGTATCGGTCTTTATTAATAAGACACTTAAAAAATCAAATCTCACCAAAACAAAATTTATTTTTTTTGTTTTAGATGTATGTAAATTTTTTTTAATGCGATTTGTACATGTCTGTCTACTGTATTGACAGCTATTCCCATTTTAACTGCGGCCTTTTTATAAGATAGTTGTTCATTTTTTACAAGTAAAAAGGCCTCCTTGGTTTTATTGGGGAGGAGATCTATAGCTTGTTCGATTTCTTTAATTTTTTCTTTAGAAATGAGCATGGATTCTGGTGAAATATCATCAATAAAATTATCATCCGGAAAATCATGTAATGAATATTCAGCTGATTTTCTTCGCATTTGATTTAAACAGGAATTTCTTATCGATCGAAGTATATAGGCTGATAGCCTTTCAATTTCTATCAACTTTTCACCTAAATTCCATATTTTCCACAATATTTGACAAGAGATATCCTGGGCTAGGTCTTCATCTCTGATAAAAGATTGTGCATAAACGCTAAGCTTTTCGAAGTTTTGAACGAAAAATGTTTTAAACGTTCGCTCATCACGATTTATAGCGATTCTGTATTTTTCTTCCGCACTCAATTCGTAGATATCCAGCATGCTATACAACGATAGATTTAAAATGGTGGCATTATATGACTAAGGTAATAAATATTATGTGCTACATAAAATAAAATTTTTATAGAAATAAAAGAGTTTACAGCTATGTACCTTCAAAAATTCTTTCCTTGATATGTCGTGAAATCGTTATCGTATCGTTAATATATTTTTCAATAAGCATACTCGCCATTGGCGCAGCCCAAGTACTACCATAACCGGCATTTTCAACAAAGACAGATATGGCTATTTTGGGCTTTTCTCGGGGCGCAAAAGCAACAAAAACAGCATGGTTATTACCGTGGGGATTTTCTACAGTACCTGTTTTGCCGCATATTTCAATATCATTAATTCTTGATGAGGATGCCGTGCCTCCTTTATTAACAGTTTGACTCATCCCTTCAATTACTGGTTCGAAATATACTGAATCAACCCCCGAAAATATTTTTCTTTTGTAGGGATTTAAATTTAATGATTGATTTGCATTCGTTTTAACAAGATGTGGAATATAATAATAGCCTCTATTGGCAACAATAGACATAATATTAGCCATTTGCAGCGGGGTGATTCCCATCTCTCCTTGTCCGATTGAAAGCGACATAATATAACTTGAGGTCCATTTATCATTTCCAAACCGCCGCGTATAAAAATCTGAATTGGGTATGAAACCAGTATTCTCATTTGGTAAATCAATACCTAAACGGTGTCCCAAGCCAAATTTACTTATCGCTTTACGCCATTTCTCATAGGATTCTGGTCCATTTAAGTGTGAGGATTTCATCATTTGGTCAAATACAAATCCATAGTAACTATTACACGACATTTTTATTGATTTTGCTAGATTAGTCGGTCCATCTATATGCATGCAGCGCATCATGGAATTTTCGTAACGGTATCCTCCTTGACAATTGTATATCGTTTCACCAGTTATCACACCTGCTTGTTGTCCAATTAAAGCTGAAACAATTTTAAACATGGATCCAGGAGGATAAGATGCTTGGATTGGTCTATTGAACATCGGTTTGTCCCTGTTGTTAATTAAATTTTTGTAGTTCTTTTGTAATTCTCTGCCTGAAACTTTATTAGGATCATACGTTGGGCTGCTAACAAAAGTTAGAATTTCTCCTGTCGAAGGCTCTATTGCGACAATTGAGCCCAACTTATTTTGCATCATCTTTTCCGCTAATATTTGTAATCTTTTATCTATACTGCATACAAGATCATTTCCTGAAATTGCTAATGTGTCATATTTTCCTTCCATATAACTTCCTTGCGGTCGGTTAAATACATCTACCAGTTGGTTTTCAATTCCTCTTTTTCCACGAAAATATTCCTCGTAAGACCTTTCCAACCCAGTAATACCAATATAATCTCCTGGGCGATAATAACCATTTGATTTTTCTATATCTCTTTCATTAACTTCTTGCACATAGCCTAACAGCTGCGCTGCGACGGTATCAGGATAATAGCGTATTGTTCTCACATTTGTATTAAACCCTCTAAATTTGTAAATGTATTCGGAGATTTGTGCATTTTGTGATACTGTAAGGCCTCCAATTACGATCGATTCACGGTACGGCGATTTTGCTTTTGCCAATTCTAACCTGGAAATAAAGTCTGATTTACTTATGTCGAATACTTTGCAAAACGAGGAAGTATCTAGATTTACAATATCTTTGGGAGTTACTGTCAAATCAAAAATTGGCTTATTACGTACTAAAACTTGCCCATTCCGGTCGTAAATTATTCCTCTAGCAGGATAAATAGTCCTTTTTCGAATGGTATTATTGGCAGCTGATAAAGAATACCGATTGTCAATTATCTGCATATAGAATAATTTGCCAATAATCAATAGGGTTAGGATTATAAAAATTCCCTGAATCACGTATTTTCTGTTAAAATATGATCTATTCATTTGAAACTAAAATAAGTTGAGATGAGAGCATTATTGAATGAATAGTAATGCGTTTTCCTGAAGAATTAGATTTACAAAGTTAAGCGAAAGCTTTAAAGGACTTTTTAACGCAATTTTATTCGTTAACTGTTTTTTCCTTTGCGGTATGGAGTATTTTTTAAAAATATATTTTTGAATATAAGAGGAAAAATGAAAAAACATTCTTTTGTTACTTTGTTGAATATTTTTTAAAATTAGTAACATTATATAATTACCGATCATTATAAATGTAATTGCGTCTTATTTAACATGAAAGTTACATTATTCTTTCATAACAGGATATTTACAAGTTAAATATGATAAACATAATGCAGTAAATAAACCTAGCGCCGAGCTAATATTTGAATGATGAGCGAGCAACTCTCCGTTACCCGCTCGATAACCTTTTTCCTTTAAAATTAATCCATTATTTGATAAGTTCTTCCAGTGCCTGGTCTAAGCTAGCTCCGCGCATTCCGTGCTTTATTATGGTACCATTAGAATCGATAAGCAAAGCGTATGGAATTCCTTGAATGTCGTAACTTTTGGCAATTTGGCTATTAAAGCCTTCTCGAGCATTGTACTGATTCCAAACCATATTCTCTTCAGTCATTGCCTTTTTCCAATCCGTTTCTTTTTCATCCAGCGAAATACTCACAATATCAAAACCTCTGTCTTTCCATGTTGCATAGGTATGTCTTAAATGTGGGATTTCGCCTCGGCATGGGCCGCACCATGAAGCCCAGAATTCAAGTAAAATAAATTTCTTGTTTTTTGGAAATACAGCGGTCAACTCTACCTTGTTTCCTTCTATATCGAGAATGGGGCCGTCTAAGATGTTGGATCCAATGGCTGTTGCTTTGGCTTTTGCGACTGCAGTTTGCAAATCAATAAATGCTTTTTTCCCATGCCAGAATGGCTTAAAGATATCAAGAAGTTCATCCATTTGTACTTTAGATAAACTTTCTTCCCCATACCCCATCACCATATAAGAAGCTTCATCAAGGGCGACTCGGGATATTGCATTATTCCTGATAAAATTCCATTTTTTTTCAAATATATTTTTTTTGTATGGTTCCATTTCCTTAAGAATGGCAATACCCCTGTTCGTATTAAATTTTCCTTCGATCGCCGGAAGGTGATACTCCTTCATATAATCCTTATCCAGCTTATTTAACTTTTGTTGCTCATCATTGATGCTACGGTTTAATTGATTGGCTAAGCTTTGTGTTTGCGAACCCTCTATTATAGGTTTAACGTTTGGCGCTTTTGGATTGTAATAATAGGAGGGAAGACTATCGATATGCCCGGACAGTTGAAGTTTTCCCTCGTCTAGATAGAATGCACTTGCTTTCCAGAACTTTTGTTCCGATTTTTCAGAAGGCGCTATAACGAATCTTACTAATTCTGGATGATTGAGAGTTCCGCTTAGCTGAAAGCTATTATTCTTAATGACCGAACTTGCAATTTTCTTTTGTCCATTGTCTGACCATAGGCTAACAGTTTGTCCATTAGCTTTTTCGCCTTTGATTTTTCCAGCCAAAGAATAGGACTGTTGTGCGTGCGTGATCAGTATCAATGCATTGCATGAAAGAATTAAAAGTATTTTTTTCATTTTGATTTTATTTTTTCCTGATATTAGTTGATCGATATAATTTTTTATGATGTCTATAATGACCTTTATTAGTGGGCTACGAAAAAAAGTTTTTAAAGTGGATTCTGTTGCAATTTATTATTGCCAGCCAACGCAGTCTGTGGAAAAGGCAAAATCAATTGTTTTTCCGATTTAATTGTTGTTTTAATCGCATTTAAACTCAAATTTTTTTCTTTATAGTAACGTACAAAGTCAAACCAATCTTCTCCATTTTCTGTTAATAATTCCAATGTCTTGTGTTGAAAGATTGCCGTCAGAAGTAGATTATTACTGATTTTACGGACATAATCTGCAGGATATCCAATACGCGAGGCCATTGTCTGAAAACTTTTCTGGGCACTATCATAATGGCCATTTCGGGCTGCTGCTTCAGCATGAATGAAATAGATTTCACCAAGACGTAGTATCATTTGTGAATTATGTTTTCCGATCCCATTCGATGAATAAGGATATTTTCCATTGCCCTGAGCACCTGCTAATGTTGGATTGAACATCAAGTAAAAACGTTGGTCATAACCTTCTCCAGTGTTGATATTTCCATCATTTTCACCTTTGATCAGTACATCTGCCATGCGTTTAGTATATTCACTATAGGTTGTACGACTAATTTGATCAGACGCAATTTCTGTAGCACCCTCCGTGTAGGTAGCAAAAAGTGCTTCGGACGAATCGTAACTCTCTGTAAAAATACTTCCGAACGACTCTTCCAAGTGGTAGCCGTTGTCCTCTGCAAAATCAATAGCCTCTTTAGCTAGTTTTTCGGCTTCTTGGTAGTTACGCATATGTAATAGAACTTTCGCTTTAAGAGCTTTGGCGGTTGATTTTGTCACATAGTAATGTAGCTCATTATTTTGCGGTGCGTTAGCTATAGCTTCGTTAAGATCGGACAGTATAAAATCATAACTTTCCTGTACGCTTTTACGGGGCGATGATTCTGTTCCTGTAAATGGCGCATTTCTCAGTACAATTCCATATGGTGATGATAGATCAAAAAAATACCCGAAATGCCGTAGAATTTGGAAATGGGCTAAAGCGCGCTGGATCTTACATTCAGCGATGATTTCTCGGACACGTTGTTCGGGTGCGCCCTTTGCATCGCCTCTTTCCATTAATTTAATCAAGTTATTCGCCGAATTTATCGTCAAGTAGGAACCCTGATAAATGTTGGCAAGTGCAATATTACTGGACTGTAAACTATTAGTCACAAATTCTTGACCTCCCGTCAAGCCACCACCTTTACTAGCAGTTGTGCCGGAAAGAATGGACATGTAAGGGCGAAAAGAGGAGACATTGAACGTCCGCCAGCTTTTGTATACACCGCGCAAAACAGACTCTGCTGATTCCAGGTTATACACTACATTGCTTTCTTCCATTTTATAATACGGCTTGATATCATCGATATCACCTACCATGGAGCAGGAGTTAATTCCTAATGTTCCTGCTAATAATATTCCTAAATATTTTATCTTCATGTTGATTTTATGTTAAAAAGTTGCTTTGATGCCCAAAGAAAAAGTTTTTGACATTGGGTAAGCATCGTTGCTGGATGTGCTTGATGTGATATATGTTCCGACAAATTCAGGATCTAGCCCTGGCCATTTGGTCAAAGTCCATAGATTGGATGCTGAAACAAAAATTGATACCTGATTGACGCGCAATTTTTTCGTCAGTCTGGTGGGCAAGGCATAACTTGCATTAATATTTTTTAGGCGTAGAAAAGATGTTTCATATACTAAACGGTCAGACGTTCTCGAATTAGATGCCGGATCGTAATATGTTATTTTGGCAAAGTGTGCGTTCGGATTATTAGGCGACCACATATCATCAAAAATTTCCTGTTGCAGACTCTGACCTAACATACCAAAAAGACTAGTTTGAAAATCATCCATTAGCGCTGATGCTCCTTTGGAATATTGAAAAACAAAAGAAAAATTAAAGTTTTTATAGTGAATACGATTATAAAAACCACCGAAATATTTTGGTTGTGCAATCGCTATTACTTGGCGATCATCGGTATTGATTACACCGTCACTATTGATATCCTTATATTTGTAATCGCCGATACCGGTAGCCATATTTTGGTAATAGCCTGTCGGTGAAGCGCTGTTTAATGCATCTATTTCCTCCTGCGAATCAAAGATTTTTTCGACTAGATATCCTTTTTTAGTTCCTGCAGGATAGCCTTCAAGATAACTGTCTAATGAATATGCATTGACGTTAGCGCCATTTAAATTTTCAATTTTATTTCTGTTGCGAGCGATGTTAAATGATAGATTCCAATTAAAATCATGTTTTTTGATAAGATCGTATCCCAATTCAATCTCAAAGCCCTTATTGCTCATATCAATTATATTTGCAGAGTAAGTGCTAGAACCGGCCTCTAGCGCAATTGGTGCTGGAGCTAATGCGCCCGTGGTGTATCTGTCATATATATCAAAACTACCTGTAAACCGATTATTAAAAAGTGCAAAGTCCAATCCACCATTATATTCACGAGTTTTTTCCCATTTCACATCACGGTTTGGAATATTCTGATCTAAGACAATAGCTGGTTTGCCGCCCCACAGATCGCTAGAACTGCGGACAAAGAATTGGCGGTATAAAAAGTTATCGATGTTGGTTGACCCAGTATTACCCCAACTTAGCCGTATTTTTAATTCATTGATCCAATCGATATTTTGCATAAATTTTTCGTTATTGATACGCCATCCCGTGGATATCGAAGGGAAGTATGCCCTTTTATTTCCAGGACCGAATTTAGAAGATTCGTCCGTTCGAAAATTCGCTTCCGCAAGATAACGGTCTTTGTATTTATAACTTAATCTGCTGTAAATTGAATTTAAACCTTGATCAGTCCTGCCGTATGTAAAAAGCGTATTTCTAGCTGCGGATCCAGGATCAGTCAGAATTTCATCATCCGGAAATTGTTCATAACTATTTGAATCTCCGGAATTTTTTGAGCGGTCAAATCCGATACCGGCCATTGCATATAATTGATGATCATTTTTTTTCCAATCATAATCAGCCCTGAAGTTCAAACTGGTGTTGTTGTTTTTAGATGTATTGGTATTTAGTGTCGCGTAAAGGTTACTGCCATAAGCCGTAAAGTCATCCTGTGTATAGGTTGGCGCAAATATACTAGCACCACCATTATAAGCAGCAATACTAATGTCACCCCGCAATTTAAAGCGCTTGAATACTTCGTACTCGGCATAAGCAGATCCTAAAAATTGATGCATATTATTTAAACCGCGATTGTTTAACTGCGCCAGAGGACTTGATAACATGACTGGAGCACCATACATAAGCGAACCGTCAATACGATTGAATGCGCCGTTAGTGTCGTATGGATCCACATCAGGCCTAATAAGCCAAGGCTTTGTATTACCTTCGGCGAACAATTGCTGACCATATTTTAGTTTGCTGTAAGTATAAGATAAGGAAACGCCGGCATTTAGGCGATCAGTAATGTTGCTGTCAAAAGACAATCGGCCACTGTAGCGTTTAAGACCATTGTTGATATATAGTCCCTCTTGATCGAAGGCATTAAAGTTAAATGCTAGATTTGTATTTTCTGATCCTCCATTTAAAGCGAGGTTAAACTGTGAAGTGCGGGCATTTTTATTACGGATAACTTTTGTCCAATCTGTATTACCAAAGCCAAAAGCACCATCGTTTAATCCATCAAAACGGTACTGTAAAGGTGTACCAAATCCGTCATCAGCTAAAGCCGAGACAAATGCCAATTGCTCTATAGCCGGTATTTGATTATAATAGGCCTCGTAAGGATCAATATTACCATTGTTGATCCCATTTAATGTATTTGAGATAATAGTTTTTTGTACCTCTTTAAATTTTTCCAAAGATAGAGGTTTATACATGCGCGTCGGATTGCTGATTGAATGTGTGTAATCAGCAGAAAGTTCAATAGGTCTATTTTTTTTCCCACGATTGGTCTTTACAATAATTACACCATTCGCTCCGCGCGAACCGTAAATTGCAGTTGCGGCGGCATCTTTCAAAATGTCAATACTTTCGATTTCCGAAATTGGTATATTTGAGAGAGGATTGATCGTTGGAAAATCCGAATAACCATTGATAAAAAAAGGTACTCCGTCTATCACATACAAAGGTTCATTGTTACTGCCCGATAATGGCGATGTTATGCCACGAATGTTAAGTTTGGCTGTTGATCCTGGAGCACCAGAGTTTTGTGTTACCATGACACCTTTAGCGGCTCCCCCTAAAATAGACTCGAATGTTGCCGCATTATTACTAAAATCAGCTAATTTTTCTTGATTAATGGAAGCAACCGAACTCGTTAGATCTTTTTGTCGTTTGGCTCCATATCCTATAACCACTACCTGATCCAATCGTGCATCAGCAATACGCATCGTCATATCTTGATTTAATTTTACTGTATTTAGATGAATCATGGACGCCGTTGTTAAATAACCGATATAGCTATAGGAAAGCTGATAGGTGCCGAAAGGAATGTCAGCAAATGTATAATTACCTTTTGCGTCAGAGACGGTAATGAGGTCAAGTCCATTTCCTACAATTTTGATGGTTACCCCTGACATGGAAGCATTATTTTCTATGCTTTTTATAGTACCAAATACGGTACCCAATTTTTGAACCTTATTCTTGATGATAATAGTTTTGTCCTCAATTTGAAAGGTTATGGGTTGCGTTAAGGAAATATGTTCCAGTACATCCTGTAGATTTTTATCTTTCACAGATAAGGTTACCGGAGATGTTTGTTTTAACATATCTTCGGCGTACAAAAAGCGATATGGAATTTGATCCTCAAGCTTTTTAATAACCGTTTTTAGATTGCTTTCATGTATTTGCAGAGAAATCTTCTGCGCGTAGGCCGCGACAGATGAGTCTGTAAAGAAAGCAGTAAGGAGTAACAATGTAAGATAAAATCTTACATGATTAAAATACTTAATGTTCATAAAAATTAGTGTTATGTTAGTTCGATTTTACATAGATTTTGTGGCTGTCAACCGTAAATTTTACCTTACCGGTTATTTCAAGTAAATGTAGCGCTTGATTCATATTTTGGTATTTTGCTATTCCTCCAGTAAAGCATGTTTTAGTTATATCCTTCGTCTCAAAAATAACTTCTACATTGTACCACCTAGACAATTGTTTCATGATTTTGTCCAGTGGTTCATTCTCGAATAGGAACATATCTTCTTTCCAGGACGAGACAGATATAGCGTTTGCCTTGGAAACAGAAAGATTTTTACCGTTATATACCGCCTGATTGCCAGGGGTAAGAATTACTTTTCCTTGAGGTGTCGAAACCTGTACTTTACCTTCTAGTAGCGTAGTGGTTATATTTTTTTCGTGTTGGTAGGCCTGTATGTTAAACTTCGTACCTATTACAGTGACCTCTTGTTCTTTAGATGATACGACAAATGGTTTATATTTATTTTTAGTAACTTCAAAATACCCTTCTCCAACCATACTTATCCGTCGTTCATTACCTAAAAATTGTGCAGGAAATTCAAGTTCTGATTCAGAATTCATAACAATCAAAGAGTTATCAGCAAGTCTGATTTTAAATTGGCCACCACGAGGCACAATCAATCTGTTTAATTCGCCTGTACTTTTAAAATCGGATTTTACTTCATATGAAATTATTCCATTATCAAGTTTTTTAACGTCGATGCCGTTAGCATTTACTGTTTCGCCAATTTTTAGGGTATTCAGATTGATAGAATCTTTGGAACCTAAAAATAATGTGGCTCGATATCCTACTTTTACAGGATGATTTTTAATAGATTGATAGGAAATATCTTTTTTATAGTTTTGCAGTATAAAAAAAGTTGGAATAAAAAGGCCAAGTATGCCTATCAATATAGCGGCATAGCGATAAAAGCCCCACTTTTTTCTAGGTCGAATATTAAGTGAACGCCATGTCTGATGCTTTATGGATTCAAATTCATCCACTTGAATGGATTTTTTATATGTCAAACCATCATACCAAGATTCGATGAGAATGATTTCATCTTCCGTGCATTTTTGATCGATATATCGTTGTAAGAGGTCCGCAATTTCTTTTTCCGTCATCGTAGTCTATTTAGGCTTTATAAACAGGACAAAGCTAATGAACGATGGGAGTAGATGAATATTAAAAAAAAGTAAAAAGTATGTAATTAATTTTTTTCTTGAGTATTTTAAGTGCATTGGCAACCTGTTTTTTGACCGTTAATTCAGAGATGGACATCAGGTGTGCAATTTCCTTATGTGTCAATTCATGGTGCCTACTGAGTAAATAGATTTGTTTCATTTTAAGCGGAAGGGCGTCTATTTCATTTTGGATTATTTTTTCAAGTTCGTTTTTATGTATTGTACGTTCAGTCGTTGCCTCAAAATGAGCTTTAAAATAGTAAAAGAGCTCTTGGCGCTCATTTTGTTTTTTTGTCTTAACATAATGGTTTATTATACTATTTCTAAGAGACACAAAAAGAAAATTGATAACTTTCCCTTCGATAATTATTTGTGCTCGCTTATTCCATAAGTTCATAAAAAGATCTTGTGTGAGGTCTTGCGCATCTTCTTTTGAAACCAATTTGCGTAAAGCATGCGACAATAGCACAAAGAACATACGATCATATAATACTTTATAAGCGTAAGTATCATTAAGCTTAATAAGCTTTATGAGCTGCTCGTCACTACATCCATTATATTTTTCTAATTCCAATTTCATACCTTAATTAAATAGGTTTTTACTTCAGACCATTTTTAATTGTATAAAGGCTCTATGCAAATTCATTTGGTTATCTTGATAATTAAAGTGATTTTTTTGTATAAACTGACTTTCCAGGCTCAAACTCTCACTATGATATTGCTAAGGTATTGAAACTTATGTAATACATAAAATATATTTGATATTGAATTTACTTTTTCCTATCGTTGTAAGTTACAACGAGTCTAAAAAATAAATTAAAATTAATGTAGTTATGAGATTAAAATTCTTATTTAAAATATGGTTCTTAGGTGCGCTGGTTTGTTCATTTTATCAGAACGGAATCTGTCAGGAAGCAAAACCGCCAATTATGGGATGGAGCAGTTGGAATAGTTTCAGAATAAATATTAATGAAAAGTTGATTAGAGAACAGGCAGACGCGATGGTTGCAACGGGCCTTTACGATGCCGGTTATCGTTATATTAATGTTGATGATGGATATTTTGGGGGCAGGGACGAACATGGGACATTATTTGAAGATCGAATAAAATTTCCAAACGGAATGCGTGCCCTATCTGATTATATTCATTCCAAAGGCTTAAAAGCAGGATTGTATTCTGAAGGGGGGAGGAATACATGTGGTTCAATTTGGGATAAAGATCCAAAAGGGATTGGAGTGGGCATGTATGGTCATGAGCGAAAGGATGCAGTACTCTTTTTTAAAGTATGGAATTTTGATTTTATCAAGGTGGATTGGTGTGGTGGATTGGAAATGAAATTAAATGATCGAGAGCAATATACTAAAATAATATCAGCAATTAGAGAAGTTCGTCCAGACGCCGGATTTAATCTTTGCCGCTGGCAATTTCCAGGTGATTGGGCGATTAAAAAAGTAGATTCTTGGCGAATTTCGCAAGATATACAGCCGAACTTTGCTTCAATCCTTTATATCATCGATCTCAATCGTAACCTTTACAAGTATAGTTCAGCTGGTCACTATAACGATATGGATATGTTACAAGTAGGTAATGGTATGACCCATGAAGAAGATAAAACGCATTTTTCGATGTGGTGCATGTTGAATTCACCTTTGATGGCAGGAAACGACCTTCGTAAAATATCTAAGGAAACTCTTGCTATATTGACTAATAAAGAAATGATCAATATAAATCAGGACAAAGCATTTAAGCAAGCACAATTTGTTTTTAAGGAAGGAGATATAGAGGTATGGACAAAAGAACTGTTAGATTCTAAGAAGAAAGCATTAGCCATTTTCAATAGGTCAAATAAAGAAGTCAACTTTATACTACATACTAAATCGCTAAATTTCAATCCTGAGAGTGAGATAAGAGATTTATGGCTCCATAAAAATAATGGAAAGCTAGGTGAGAATAGAAATTTCACACTTCCCGCGCATGGGATAATTGTACTACTCGTATCTGAATAGCACAATTATCAATTTAAATAAGACGAAAGTAGTAATTATGTCATACATAATTACTACTTTCGTTTTTTAGTATGTATCACGTTAGATACCAGTCAACCTAAAAGTGTAGTTATGAAGAAAAATAAGACTAATTTATGCTTAATTTCCTGGATTTTATTATTTGTTTGTTTTAATATTGCTCATATAGCATTTAATAAACTTTATGGGCAAAATAGAAGTGTGTTATTGCTAGAGGAAGGATGGAAATTTACCCAGAAGGACCAAGAAATTTTTTCCGATGTTGTGCTCAATACTATAGATTGGAAGGATGTTCGAGTTCCACATGATTGGGCAATTTATGGGCCTTTTAGTTCTAATAATGATAAACAGCATATGGGTATTGCTCAAGATGGACAAAAGGAAGCATTGGAACATGCCGGCCGGACTGGTGGACTTCCGTTTGTAGGCGTTGGCTGGTATCGTAAAGAATTTGAATTACCGCAAAACGTTCAAAATAAACGCACGGTTTTACAGTTTGATGGAGCTATGAGCAATGCTGTCGTTTTTGTTAATGGAAAAAAGGTAGGCAATTGGCCTTATGGTTATAATAGTTTTTATTTTGATGTTTCCGAGTATGTGCGTCCGGGTAAAAATTTGGTCGCGGTAAGATTAGAAAATAAATCTGAGTCATCCCGCTGGTATCCTGGCGCAGGATTATATCGAAATGTTCGATTGGAGATTACTGAAAAAACAAGTATTGCACATTGGGGCACCTATATTACGACGCCTGAGATCACAAAGGATTTCGCTCGAATTCAGGTTCGGACTGATTTAGTTGGTATAGATCTGTCGAAAGATTCTCTTTCCTTAGAGACTATTCTTATAGACAGCGATGGACAGATCGTGGCGAAGAAGAATGATCGAATTGGCAATTACCAGATCCAGCAGATGCAGCAGGAATTGTTCGTTGAGAAACCACAATTATGGGAATTGCAATCACCCAATTTATATAAGGCTGTCAGCAAGCTCTATCAGAACGGCAAATTAATCGATAAATATCAAACAGTATTTGGAATCAGAAGCATTGCTCTGGTACCAAATAAGGGGTTTTATTTGAATGGAAAGCTGACCGTATTTAAAGGAGTGTGTTTGCATCATGATTTGGGGCCTTTGGGAGCAGCTGTGAATGAGGCCGCTATTAGAAGGCAGTTGCGAATAATGAAAGATATGGGCGTTAATGCCATTCGCACTTCNNATTATGCTAATGGCGGAAAGTTTTGATGAATGGAAAATTCCCAAAATGAAGAATGGGTACAATCAATATTTTAACGATTGGGCCGAAAAAGATCTTGTCAATCTGATACGGCATTACCGCAATAATCCAAGTGTTGTGATGTGGTGTATTGGAAATGAAGTACCCGAACAAGGAAGTCCTGATGGATCTAAGGTCGCGCGGTATTTGCAAGATATTTGCCATCGTGAGGATCCATCTCGCTCTGTTACCCAGGGCATGGACAACCCTGATGCGGTCATAAATAGTAGCTTCGCCTCAACGATGGATGTGGCAGGCTTTAATTATCGCCCATTTAAATACCCCGAAGCCTATAAAAAGCTGCAACAGCAGTTGATTCTTGGTACCGAAACTGCTTCTACTTTGAGTTCTAGAGGCGTTTATAAATTTCCAGTTGAAAGAAAATCGATGGCAAAATATGACGACCATCAGGCTTCGAGTTATGATGTAGAGCATTGTTCATGGTCAGATTTGCCTGAAGATAACTTTATTCAACATGAAGATCTACCTTACGCAATAGGTGAATTTGTGTGGACAGGGTTCGATTATTTGGGCGAACCGACTCCCTACTATACAGATTGGCCAAGTCATAGTTCTTTGTTCGGTATTGTAGATCTTGCCGGTATTCCTAAAGATCGATATTATCTTTATCGTAGCCATTGGAACCAGGAATCGCATACACTTCATATTCTCCCTCATTGGAATTGGAAGGGGCGTGAAGGACAGAAAACTCCAATTTTCGTTTATACAGATTACCCTTCAGCGGAAATTTTTATCAATGGAAAGAGTCAAGGAGTTAAAAGGAAAGATTTAGATGTTACTTTGGAAAATTCTAAGGATAAAAAAGCCCAAAATGATTTTATGCGTCAGAAGCGCTATCGTTTGATGTGGATGGATACTAAATACGAACCGGGCACGGTTTCAGTAATCGCCTATGATTCTTTGGGGAATATAGCTGCAAGAGATAGTGTAAAGACTGCGGGTAAGCTATATACTATACGATTAGATGTTGATCGGAAACAATTAAAAGCAAATGGAAAAGATATTGCTTTTATCACAGCTACCCTCGTTGATAAACAGGGGAATATGGTGACAAGCGAAGACCGAGAATTAAAATTCAATGTAAAAGGGCAGGGGATATTTAAGGCTGTAGCAAATGGAGATCCAGCAAGTCTAGAATCATTTCAAAAGCCCTTCATGAAATGCTTTAATGGCCAATTAGTTTTTCTTGTTGAGAGCAGACGGTCTGCAGGAGAAATTATAGTAGAAGTAGAAGGAAAGGGATTTAAGAAAGCGAGTGTCAAATTAACGGTGAAGTAAACTATGCGAGTTCGATTTATACTTTTATTTTTTAGTCTGTTTACATTCTTTATTGAAGGTAAGGGGCAAGACATATACCCCATACCACAGAAGATTAAATCAGTAGGGGACGACGTAGCTTATGCGGGGATCTCTATCAAAAGATGTCCCACTAAGAGGATTCAAGAGCTTCTTGCCGGATATGAACGTAAAGGGGGAATACCTGTTTTGTTTAAAAGATCTAGGGTGAGCGAAGGTAAAGAAGCTTATATGTTGGCTATTTCGGCAAAATCAATAGAAATCAAGTACGCTTCTGAACGAGCTGCATTTTATGCTGTACAAAGTTTATGTCAGCTTTTGGATAAAGCTAAGGATACGGAGAGGTTGGAGCAACAGCATATAACGGATTTTCCAGATATCGCGTTCCGTGGTACTGTAGAAGGATTTTATGGCGAACCATGGAGTTTTGAGGACCGGGTTTCTCAGTTGAAATTCTATGGACAATGGAAGCTGAATACTTATATTTACGGACCTAAAGATGACCCATATCATTCATCTCCCCATTGGCGCGATCCTTACCCAGAGGATAAAGTCCAATTATTGCAACAGTTGGTGCATGTTGCAAGCGAGAACCAAATCGATTTTTATTGGGCTATCCACCCTGGAAAAGATATCAAATGGAATGCAGTCGATAGTGTGGCTGTATTAAATAAATTTAAACTCATGTATGATTTGGGAATACGCCATTTTGCAGTTTTTTTCGACGATATCTCGGGTGAAGGAACAAAAGCAGAAAAACAAGCTGGGCTACTCAATTATCTGCAAAAAGAATTTATTGATAAAAGACATGATGTAGGCGCATTGATAATGTGTCCAACGGAATATAATAAACTTTGGTCAGACCCTAAACCTAATACCTACTTGGATATTCTGGGGGAGCAATTGGATCGGAAAATCCAAATAATGTGGACTGGAAACACTGTAATTCATGATATAACTAAAGAAGGGCAAGTTTGGATCAATAATAGATTGAAGCGACCTTCATTTGTTTGGTGGAATTTTCCAGTAAGTGATTATGTTCGTAATCATCTTTTGTTAGGACCGGTATATGGACTGGATAAAGATGTCCAAGCGGATATGACTGGATTTGTTTCAAATCCAATGGACAAAGCCGAGGCATCGAAGGTGGCTATTTTTTCCGTAGGCGATTACTCTTGGAATATGCAGGCTTTTAATTCCGAATCGTCTTGGCGACAGGCTATCCATAAGATAGTTCCTGAGGTAGCTGATTCATATGCATTATTTTCAAAACACAATACAGATCCAGGGCCAAGTTATCATCAATATCGTCGCATAGAATCACAAGATATTAGTAGAACATTGGATAATTTACTGTATATGACGCCTCAGATGACTAAGTTTCCTCTGAATTTATCAAAACTGGAAATGGATTCCCTTAGAAGAGAGTTTATCAAGTTCGCGCCTTCCGTGAAAGATATCGTGGACAACTCTAAAAATCGGACTTTGGTCAATGAAATAATGCCGTGGCTTTTGCATTTTGAAAGTTTAGGGAAAGCCAGTTTAATATTATTGGACCTTTTGGATGCAGCAAATAATCAGCAGGCTTATCAGCTTTTTCTAGATCTACAGACTGAACGTAATAAACTCGTAGATATAGATCGTAATTATAACCGTAACCCTTTTCAACCAGGCATCGTTACTGGTAGTCGTCATATATTACCATGGATCGAAAAGTCGTATTTCCACTTTGCTCAGTTTTTTAAATTAAAGGGGTTCGCAGTTCCCGAAGCAATCGATGAGGCTAGAGGGCATGTGTTTACATCTATTGAGCAACTAAAAACATTACCTGTTCTTTATGATGTGATTACAGAGAATAAACTTATAAAAAGATTAAAATTAAACCCAGTGAATGAAGTCGTTAAATTGGGAACGAATGATTATATTGGGCTTGAGATAAAATCTTCTCATGTCATCAAGAGTTTAATAATAAGTGATATAATAAAGGGGCTGGGGCTTAAAGAGGAATATAGTGACGACGGTCAAAAATGGGATAGTAAAACATCGAGAAAATCAAGATTTGTGAGATTAAAGAATTTATCTGGTCGTGCAGTAGACATAAAGTTGGAAAGATTAGAAGTTGTTTTGGAAAATAAATAGAGATAGAAAGCCTTTAATAAATTATTGGCAATGTAAATGATTTTACACTGTTAAGATTAGAATTAGAAAAGTTTGCGAAGTTAGTTATTTCCAAAAATAGGGAACTTTAAAGAAAGGAAGATCAGATGATACTACTTTTAAAATTCTTATATTCTTGCAAAAATTGATATCTTTATTTCTCATAGACCATTTCATATTTTTATTTAAATGCAAAAGTTGAATCAAGATCCCTTTTTATGGACTGAATTGCGGTATGCAATTGTATTCGATCGAGACCAGCTTGCATTTAAAACTTTATTTAAAAAATTTTATCCCGATTTATATGACTTTGGCTACGCAATTATAAAGTCACCAGTTCCAGTTGAGGATATTATTTCAGAAATTTTCATGAAATTGTGGCTATTGGAAGATAAATTAATGGAAATTGAAAACATTAAAACTTATCTTTTTAGGTCTATAAGAAACAATGCCATTAAATACCTTGAAAGACAACATACCCATGTGGATATTTCAGAAATTATCGACTTTAACTATCAATATCCAAGTGTGGAGCAAGAATATATTTCCAATGAAAATCTGAAAATTATACAGCAGATTATAGATGAATTGCCTTCGAAGTGCAAAATGGCTTTTACTTTAGTCAAGGAGCTTGGCTTTACCTATCATGAAACGGCTGCCATCATGGAAATTTCTACGAACACCGTTGACCGACACATTCAACTGGCTCTCCGTCGTTTAAGAGATTCTATTACTTGTAAAAAAATAAATAGCTAGAAATCAGTTTTTTAAAATTATTTTAAATTTCTATTGGTGAGATTTGTCTGTAATTGGCTCTTATATTAAAGACTCAAAAGTAAGATGGATCAAGATCAATTTCTAACATTATTAAACAAAGAAATTCAGGGTAAACTCACACCCGAAGAGAAGTTACTGTTTGAGAAATTGATCATTGACAATCCAGATCACCAAGTCCTTTATCATTTTATTAAAAATCGGCAAGGAATTCCGTCATCAACCATTGAAAAAACTGAAATGGCATTTGATCAGCTATGGAAGAAACTGGAAGACAGTACCCCCGAAAACATTCCAGTAAGGAGTAGGATAAAAAAACGTTATCTCTTTTATCTAGTAGCTGCTAGTATTGCGATCTTCTTTTTTGTTGGTATGTGGAGGTATTCGTCCCACCAAGAGGTTGTTGAGTATAAGATGAGCTATAGCAGCAATAAGGGCGAGAAACGGATAATTAGCCTGCCTGATGGGAGTACCGTTTGGTTAAATGGTGACAGCAAACTCTATTTGGCTACCGATTTCAATAAAAAAGAACGTCGGGTGAAATTGGTGGGAGAGGGCTTCTTTGCTGTTGCCAAAGATAAAAAACATCCATTTATTGTCTCTTGTAAAGATTCCGAAGTAAAAGTATTGGGAACAAAATTCAATATCAGAGCGTATCAGGACGAGAATAAAACACAGACTTCTCTTGTGGAAGGGGCTATCGAATTGAAAAGCCAAAATAGTGACGAAACCTATAGGATGTTACCCGGAGAAAAACTAACCATAGCCCACAATTTAATTGGACCCAAATTCAGTGATAAGAGTAGTACAAATACAATAAAACGGACAGCACTTATTGTTCAGGACGGAGAAAAAATGCCCTCCGAAGCATTGTGGCTTGAGAATAAACTTTCCTTTGAAGCCGATCCGATGAATATTGTTGCGTCCAAAATAGGTAAATGGTATAACAGAAATATCGTCATCGATAATACTGAACTGGAGAAAACCACCTTTACCGGGACGATGGAGAATTATAGCCTAGAGATGGTTTTAAAGACTATTTTATTAGCCAATCCAAAGCTACATATCAGAGAAGAAAACGAATCAATTATTTTATATTAACCCTAAATAAACGATAATGAAAGATTATACATAAAGTTTCAAAAAAAGGATACATCCAATGATGTATCCTTCATGTTCATGAAATAAGAGTGCGAAGTCCCTGAGAAAGATAAAGCACTCTATGGTTCCATAATCAATTTAAAACTATGAAAAAAAATTTACATGGTCAGGTATTTTTTGCACGAAAATCTAGCACCATTAAATATGCATTAATGACAAAATTAACATTAGCGCTCACTTTTGCATTTACCGTAAAGGTCTTCGGAATAAGTACCAAAGCACAGGAAAGGGTATCCCTAAAAATAAAAAATACCGATCTTAAGACTGTTTTAAAAACCATTGAGAAGCAGACTAAAGTCAAATTTATATATTTTGACAATGTCATCTCCAATAAAAGCCTTCCCCTTATTTCTGTCGAGAACCAAAATTGGACCAACGCTTTAGCACCATTGCTGAATAGATTTCAGCTCCGGATGGAAAGTATGAATGAGAACACCTATGTGATCACTGTCAACACTAAAGAAGTCCAAGGGCTCGATATCAAAGGAAAGGTTTTAGATCGGCAGGGCTTACCTTTATCGGGTGTCACCGTAGTCGAAAAGGATAAGGACCGCGGTACAAGTACAAACGATAAAGGCGAATTTAATCTAAAAGTAAGCGGGCCAAATGCCATTTTATTCATCAGTAATGTAGGATTTATCAGCCAGGAGATTCCGGTTAGCCAATCATTTATGAATGTTGTTCTCCAGGAAGATCTGACCTCCTTGGAGGAAGTTGTTGTTGTTGGTTATGGTACACAACGGAAAGCAAATCTCACAGGGGCTGTCGCTTCAGTTGATATGGAAAAAGTGTTGGGAGATCGACCCGTAAGCAGCAGCTCTCAAGCATTACAAGGGGCTTTGCCTGGTTTACAGGTTACTTTCGGTGGAGGACGTCCTGGCACATCGACAGAACTAAATATTCGTGGCGTTACTTCCATTAATGGTGGTAGCCCTTTGGTATTGGTCGACAATGTTCCTATGAATATGGACGATATAAACCCCAAGGATATCTTAAATGTCACCGTATTGAAAGATGCTGCCGCTTCTTCTATTTATGGCGCTAGAGCAGCCTTTGGGGTCATTCTGATCACCACAAAGAAAGGATCTAGAAATCAGCCGACCAGCATCAATTACTCGAGCAATCTAACTTGGAGCCGTCCTTCAACACTCCCTGAAAAAGCGAGTCCACTTGAGTTTGTGCAGGCATTAAAAGACTTTGGGAATACTTCCAATTGGGCAGGACAAAATGTCGATACCTGGCTTGATCTATTAAAAGACTATAAAACGGACCCAACAAAATATCCTGATGGGATAGCCGTGGTAAATAACACAAAATATCCCCTAAAGGAGTACGATTTATACAATGAGGTATTCCAGACTGGATTTGAACACCTGCATAATCTTTCTATTAGAGGTGGTTCTGAAAAGATTGCGTATAGGCTTTCTGGTATGTATAGCAACGAAGATGGTATTATGATTACCAAAAAAGATAGCTATAGCAGATATAATTTCAATGCTTATCTAAACGCCGAATTGTTCAAGAATTTTAATGCAAGTGTTAATGTCTTTTATAAAAAAGATAATCGCCTTACCCCAGCCAATATGGGGGAAATGTTTTATCGGGCTCTGACATTCGGGTCGTACCTTAATCCCGGCGAGACGATAGATAGCGATGGGAAAGCTATACCATACGGGACGCCCAACAATTATTTAAAATATGAAGATCCTTCGCGCAGATATGAAGAGAATCTTAGACTCTTTGGTAAGCTGGAGTATAATCCTTTGCCGGGCTGGAATATCACTGCTGAATATACTTTCAGTAAGAATAATCTGAACAATAAAAATGCGCAGAACAGAAATAGGTATATGAATCCAAATAATTTTAATACGGAATACCTGTTCAATCAAGATTTTTATACTCGTTCTAATTCCCTGACAGACTATAATGCTTTAAATCTTTATACGAGTTATAGCCGTGCATTGGATGATCATAATCTGAAAGTTTTGGTGGGAACAAATTATGAGAAAAGTTATAGTGAATCATTTTCAGCAACAAGATATGGAATTTTGAGTCCTGAATCTCCCTCCTTGGGCACAAGTACAGGAACGCAAAATACGTCCGATAGTTTTAGTCAGTATGCTATCCTAGGATACTTTGGCAGAATTAACTATGATTATAAGAATCGTTATCTATTGGAACTGAACGGTCGACTGGACGGTTCCTCCCGTTTCCTCAAAGGTAGCAGGTTTGGCTTTTTTCCATCCGTTTCTGCTGGTTGGAACGTTGCTGAGGAACGATTTATGAGCGGGTTAAAAAATAGTATCCCAATGTTGAAGTTCAGGGCTTCTTATGGGGAAATTGGTAACCAGGTCGTATTTGATACCAATAAAAATCAAGTTTATTTTCCTGCAATACCTCAGATGGGGGCGGGCAATGCAAATTGGATTGATCCAAATACTGGCATCCGCTACCTGACGATAAATCCACCAAATTTAATCAGTTCTACTTTTTCCTGGGAGAAGGCGCGTACTTTAAATTTCGGTGTTGACATCGCTTTGTTCAATAGCAAATTAAACGGAAGTTTTGACTGGTTTAGACGTCAGACGATAGGCATGCTTTTTCAAGGGGCCGACTTACCTGCAGTTTTGGGGGCACAGCCTCCATTTCAGAATATAACGGATCTTGAATCAAAGGGATGGGAGCTGGAACTTTCCTGGAAAGACAAGATTAAAGATTTTAAATATTCATTTGCATTTAATCTTTCAGATAATAGAGGTTTCATTACCAAAATTAATAATAGTGCTGGCTTAATCGATGGCTTCTACAAAGGAAAAGAACTCGGTGAAATCTGGGGATATGTTACAGACCGTTATTATACAGTAGATGATTTTCAGGACAATAGTTTAAATGCCAGTTTGTTAAATGGGAAGTTAAAAGAAGGGATTCCATATTTCAAAGGTGTTGCTCAGAATCCTGGAGATGTTAAATATGCGGATTTAAATGGTGATGGTATCATCTTCGGTGGTACTGGTACGGTATCCGATCCCGGTGATATGAAGGTTATAGGTAATAATAATAGGCGGTTTCAGTTCGGTCTGAATAGTAATTTCTCCTACAAGAATATTGATTTGAGCGTATTTATACAGGGAGTAGGAAAGCGGGATCTTTGGTTGAGCAATTTCTTGATGTGGCCATACAATAACGAATTCGGTACGCTCTATAAGGGTAATCTAGATTATTGGACACCGAACAATACGGATGCGACCTATGCGCGTGTCTATGCAAACGCAGGTTTAAATACTTCAGCGAACCGAAGAACACAGACCAAATACCTGTCGGACGGCTCCTATCTTCGGGTGCGAAATATTACACTTGGCTATACCCTCGACAGAAAAACTTTACGGAGCAAAGTGATCGACAATATCAAGGTATTTGTTTCTGGCGAAAATTTATTTAAAGCTGATCACATGCCAAAAGGGATGGAGGCCGATGGTGAAAACATAGGGTCGGGAGGTATTTATCCATTCCTGAAAAAGTACAGTTTTGGCGTTAATGTTACGTTTTAAATCTTCAAAAACCGCAGAATATTATGAAAAAGAAATTTATCCACTATATCCTTTGTCTGGGGCTAGTCACATCGTTAACAAGCTGCAGCAATTTACTGGACCTCGATCCGGAAGGTACATTGACAGAGCAGAGTACTTTCACAAACTATAACAATTTTATTTCCTATGCCTGGCAATTCTACGGCACGTTTCCTGGCTATAGCAATGCTGTGCCGGATGCTGAGGTCAACGGCGACCTATTTGCCAAAGCTCAGGCAAACGCCACTTCTGATTGGGCTTGGCAGCGAATGGTCGTCCCATCAACAAGTAACGATTACAGTAATCCATTTGTTCAGATCCGATCTATCAATGTTCTTTTGGATAACATTGAGCAGGCAAGCCAACTATCTGAAGTCGAAAAGAAGCATATTCGCAGCATTGGCTACTTTTTCAAGGCTTACCAATATATGGATCTCCTGAACAAATTTGGTCAGGCGATCTGGGTAGAGCGTACCATTGGCGACGGAGATACCGATGTCCTATACGGTATTCCTGGAACTCGTGATGAAATTGCCGCCCACATCGTTGAAATGCTCAGCTATGCCGGAGAAAATATCAAAGAAAATGGGGATGGACCCAATACCATCAACCGTAAGGTTGTCCTGGCACTGACAGCACGCTTTGGCCTAAGAGAGGGGACCTGGAGGAAATACCATCAACTTAAAGACGCCGAGAAATACCTAAAACTGTCAACTGCAGCAGCCGAAAAAATTCTATCTGGTACCATACCGTTATTAAGCAATTATGATCTGCTGTTCAATAGTGAATCATTGGCGAATGTACCCGAGGTTTTTCTATATAAGCAGTATGAGCTGAATCAGATTACACATGGTTTGGCATCTCTGGCGCGTAATTCCTCGGGCAGGTGGGATCTTACCAAGAAAGCTGTGGATATGTATCTGATGAAAGATGGGAAAACAAGATGGGTGAGTCCAACATTTGCTGGTGATGAAAGTGCATATACTGAATTCCGGAATCGTGATACCCGTCTATACTTTACCATTCCGCCTCCCTATAAAGTTAAAATGGGAAAAACAAATATGCTTTGGGAGTATTCCGATGATCCGAAGGACCGGGAATATATCGATTTGATGGCCACACTATCAGACGACAAACATAAAACTTTACCCTGGATGAACTGGGAAGGTCTCATATTGAAAGAGGAACCACATTATGTCGATTTCACCAATGGACAGCCTTATAGTGTAAGCTATACCGGATATCGGTTTTACAAATTCAGTAACAAGATTAATAGGATCCAGAATGTAGATATCAACGATGCTCCTATATTTAGGCTCGGGGAATTGTTGGTCGGATATGCCGAAGCAAAATATGAATTGGGAGAGATCAACCAGCAAATTATCGATCAAACGATAAATAAATTAAGGTCACGCGCTGGAGTGGCTTCTCTGGATTTAACGGCAATTCCACCCGATCCCAAACGCGATGAGACGGTAAGTCCGGTGCTGTGGGAAATACGTCGCGAGCGTGCTGTAGAACTGATGGGGGAAGGCTTTCGTTTTGACGATCTCAGACGATGGAAAAAAATGGATTATGCCATTGCCCCGAAATTAGGAAGATATATAACCAAGGGAGTAGATGTACCCTCCAATACACCTATTCCCATAGAAAATGGACAGACAAAAGGCTATATTTCTTACGAAGGTAAAGCACCGTCTCCTTTTCCTGAATACTATTATTTATATCCGATACCTGCTGCAGAACTGGTACAGAATAAAAACTTAAAACAGAACGAAGGCTGGTAAAATTAATTTTAACACATGAAAGCATTAACATTGATCGCGTTAAGTAAAACGTTCCTAGTTGTCTTAATCGTGACATTTACAAGCAGTATTTTCGCACAAAGTGGAAACAAAAGACCGAATATTGTATTTATTATGGCCGATGATCTTGGTTACGGTGATTTGGGGGCCTATGGTCAAGTGAAGATTGAAACCAAACATATCGATTCATTGGCCCAATCGGGGATGAAGTTTGACAATTTTTATGCAGGCACGTCCGTATGTGCACCATCGCGTTCGTCATTGATGACAGGACAGCATACAGGACACACTTACGTCAGGGGCAATAAGGAAATCGAACCAGAGGGGCAAGAGCCATTGGCTGATTCAGTGCAGACCATCGCTATGTTACTGCAAAAGGCCGGTTATACCACCGGAGCCTTTGGTAAATGGGGGTTGGGCATGGTAGGTACAACTGGTGCACCTGACCAGAAAGGATTTGACGAATTTTATGGGTACAATTGTCAACGTCAATCACATCGATATTATCCTACCCATCTTTGGCATAATAATCAACGTATTGAGCTTGAAGCCAATGGCTTGATGGCACAGGGCCAGTATGCACCAGCATTGATTCAGGAAAGAACACTTGCTTTTATTGATGCCAACAAAGATAAACCCTTCTTTCTTTTTGTTCCAACTGTGCTACCTCATGCCGAACTTGCAGGACCTGCGGACGAGTACTACAGGCAATATGCCGATAAGTTTGATGAGAAGCCTTACCGAGGCAACGATTATGGTCCCAAAGCAACAGTTCCGGGATATAACAGTGTCGAAAAGCCGCATGCGATGTACGCAAGTATGGTAAGTCGGATGGATGCGTATGTAGGACAAATCGTTGAAAGATTACGTCAAAATAATCTGCTGGACAATACAATTATTATATTCACCAGTGATAATGGAGCACATAAAGAGGGTGGAGCGGATCCTAATTTTTTCAATAGTTCGGGCGGATTGCGGGGTACAAAACGTGATCTTTACGAAGGTGGGATAAAGACACCCTTTATTGCTTACTGGCGAGGTAAAATTGCAGCGGGAAAAAAATCCGATTATTTAGGCGCTTTTTGGGATATTATGCCAACTATGGTCGAATTAGCCAAAGCAGATGAGCCGAGATATACCGATGGGATTTCTATTGTTCCCACATTGCTGGGTAACAGTAAAAAGCAAAAGCAGCATGACTATCTTTACTGGGAGTTCCATGAGGATGGAGGACGTCAGGCTGTCCGTAAAGGCAATTGGAAACTTATTTTACAGAAAGTTATGAGCGGTAAGCCAACATTGGAACTGTTTAATCTTAAGCAAGATCCAAAAGAACAAAATAATATTGCTGCTGATAATCCCAAAAAAGTAATTGAATTACGTCGTCTGATCGAAAAAGCACATGTTGAAAGCACTATTTTTCCTTTGATTAAAAAGGTTCAATAAATCAAAATCTTTTAATATTAAAATAGCCTGATCGTTTTGTAATAAGATCGGGCTATTTTGCTCTTCCTTCAATTCGTTATTTAGATTTATATTCAGGATTTGGTCTTTTTTAGGAATAGTTTTAAAACCATTCTAATTGAAGGAACTGATGATATTAGATCAGGTATTCCAATACGATCAATTTAAAATTAGATAGAACTATCTTCAAAATCTGAAGCTGATTCTTATGTTAATCTGCTAAGTTTTGTGTTTGTTTATTTGAGATCAAGTTTAAAAAAGTTCATAATAAGTACAACCATTTTTAAGCTTAGAAATTAAAACTTTAATTTTCGCTATTGACGTCTTATATTTTTGTGTGTAGAAAAAGCCTTTGATAATGGTTATCCAAATGCATGCGCATTGCGTTTCTGAATACTTCAGGATTGCCGACTTTCAAAACATCGACTAATCCCCGATGCGAGATGAAGCTTTTTGACTCGATGTATGTGGTTAACAGCCCACTGTTATGGACATAGTGAAAAATCGGTAATAGCATATCCTGAAAATCTTTAAGAATTGTATTCCTAGTGATTTCATAAAGTTTACCATGAAAGGCGACTTCGGTTTCTATATTAAAAATCGTATTATCTGCATGTATTGGTTCTTTGCTAACAATCATTTCCAACTCCTGAATGTCTTTTTCTTGTATGTTTTCAAAAAGGATATCGGCCATACCCACTTCGAGCGCCATCCGCATTTCAAAAAGATCCTGTAGGGTCTTGGTTTGCATAATATTAGGATAAAGTGATTTGCGTATGGGTTTTAAAAAATCTGGACTTGTCAATATTGGTCCACGATGTTTTTTGGATTCAACCAATCCGACCATACGCAATCGTAACATCGCTTCACGAACAACAGTCCGGCTTACACCGAGCATTTCCGCCAATTCTATTTCCTTAGGTAAGGCATGTCCAATTTTTAAGCCTTGGTTGACAACAAGGTTGACGATTTCTTTTTCTGCGCGATCCACTAGCGAAGAGGTATCAATCATATTGACATGTTGTATTAATGAAGAAGTCGGTTTCATATATTATATAGTACTAAAGGAGCAGTAAGGCAAATATAATTAATAAAAATTATTTTATAACAGCAGAATTTTCTACTTTAGAATACTCTTAAATTCGGGGAGAGGTCAACAAAACACAACTCTATATTTTTTATTGTGGCTGCAATAATAGTGCAGCACTATTGATTTTTTTAACTGTATTTTTATGAGCTGATATCTTGAGGTAGTTTGTAACGATCTTCAATCTGACCCATTACTTAAAAAGTTTAATTTTAGTATATCTATTTGATCAAGATGTACTAAAATTAATATTATATCTCTTTTATCTTTGTAGTTTTTTATAGCCTATATCTCAAGGAAATAGTTCGCCAAATTTGATATGCGAAATCCTTGTCTAAATCTATGTTTTCGAAACACCACATTTCATTTTTTTTAATTATTTTTTGAATAATCCCATCTAGTAAAATATCAATTTCTAATTGATTTTTTTCTACATTCCTTTTTAGCAATTTAATTTGATAATCTTGTGTTTTATAAGTGATCCTGAATATTTGCCCTTTAAATGGGTCGAATAGCATTGAATCAATTGTGTCTTCCATATTTGTTTGTCGTAAACCTAAATAAGGAAAAAAAAATTAAATTATCCTATTTCATATTTAAATTTGATAGATTTCGGCAAAAATATCCATCACTCGTTTCCGCAGCGAGGCAATCCTGAATAAGACTGGCAATTGGGGATTTCTTAACGTTGATACATTAGGGAAGTTCTTGCAATTTCGTAGAAACACTTGTAGACTGATAAATAAAGGTGTCAAAAATCGACAAAGATGTTTTGATGTTCACATATCTTATTTAAAGGGCCTATTGTTTCATCGCCTTTCCTTGCGAACGCTCGTCGCTTCTTACCGAATGGCTGTCTCCATTTTTTGAAATTCTCCTTTCTGATACTTTATGTCATTGTATAAACAATTAGTGCTAATGAGAAGATATTCTATCATATTTGCTTTCATAAATATTATAGAATTAAATAATTGTAGTGTTTCGGTTGATCTAGTTATATCCATAAAAATTTTCATTTTGCATCACACTTATCATTGTTTGTTGATAAAGCTATAGCGAAAAGTTGCTAGTTTACTAAATAAGATATATATTTAATAAGATAATTAAGTCTTGACCAATTTAAACATGAAAAAGAATAAAAACCTTAAGACCCTTTTTGCAGCTGCAGTATTATGTTTTTTTAACTCATGTTCTCAATCTAAAGAAGATAAATATATAGGCTTTTGGATAGAAGATGGAAAAGAGCATTCTGAGCTGCTTGAAATAAAAAAAGAAGGGGATAAATTGTATCTCAATAGCAAGGATATTGAGGCTCCCGCTACTTATAATAAAGAGGATAAAACACTTAAGACGCAAATTACAAATGGAGTTGCTTCTGTGGATATTTTGATGAATATCTTGGATAATCCTGATAAAATGAAAATGAGTATCGGGAATAAAGGCGCAGACTTTTCGAGAGTTTCCAAAGAAAAAGCCGAGGAGTATAGGAAAGCTTATGATGCTTATTATGATCCCGCGTTTTTTGAAGGCGAATGGAAAAGTGAGGTTGAACAGGAAAAACCTCTAAAAATCATCAAAGAGGGAGATGCTTATTTTTATATTGATGGTTTTCTCGGCAAACGGAAGTTAATTTACGACAATAAGAAGCACTTGATGATGGGTAATATAGGTATGACTACAATCACAATCCAAAGAAGCGGTGAAAAAGAAATTACCGCTTATGGTAAAAAATATAAAAAAATATAATCATAAATATCAAATTGTTTCCCCATCCAATGGGGAAACAAAACTATTAGCAATATGTGATCATTCGTAGTTGCCAAATAACTTGACTTTGTTTTCCGTAAGTGAAGATAGAGTTTCTTACCCTTTTAGGGCAGATCTTAGTTACTTAAATACATTTTAAAACACCTCCGATTGAATCGATTTTCTCAATTCTCAAGAGTCCCACTTCTTACATAAACTAAATAACTTTAAAGGGCATATCGCCCAGATCCTAATCACTTCAAATTGGGATAATAAGTATTAGTCTTTTTTTATTTCTGTTCCAACGCAATTCCCATTTACTTCCACTAACACCATCGAGGTCCGGTATGCTTTCTTTGATTCGTTTCAAGAACGAAGGTAAGACGTGTTACGGATCCTAAAGGTCAAAGCGAGTTTTGAAAAAATAATCTCCAGCCCTTTGGGTAGTGTTTTTTTTGCAAAAACCTTTTATCCTCCTAGCCACTAACCTTCTTCTGTTCATGAAAACGAAGCAAAAGCATACTCCGGCTCTTTAGACGAATAAAAAAAATGTCAGCTATGGGAATTAAAAAGCATTGGAAACAGAATAAAAAGGAAAAAGAAAACAAGCACCTCTTCTCATCGCCGAATAAATCAAAAAAATCTATTCACCAACCATTAAAACATTAAAGACATGCTACATCAATTAGATATCACACAAGCTCGGGTTTATGTTGGAACTTTTCATAAGTATAATACAGGATCACTATATGGCAAATGGCTTGAATTGTCAGATTATTATGACATAGAGGAGTTTTACGAGGCATGTAAGGAACTTCATGCAGATGAAGAATATCCAGAATTCATGTATCAGGATTATGAGAACATTCCCGAAGACCTTATTAATGAATACTGTATCAGTGCAAATATTTTTGAAGTTCTTGACGCATTAGAGCGAATGGATCAAGATCATAGAGAGCCGTTCTTGATTTGGTGTGATAACCGTAATAGGAACTTAGCCAAAGAAGAAATTTATGACATAATATCTCGCTTTGAAGAAGACTATCAAGGTGAATATGATGATGAGGAGGATTTTGCAAGGGAGATAGTGGGGGAGCTTTATGACCTCCCCTCAATTGCCAAACAATATTTTGACTACGAGGTATTTGCAAGGGATCTTTTCATCACTGACTACTGGTTCGACGATGGCTTTGTCTTCCGTGAATCATAACTAAATTTTTCAACCAGGCGATCCGATCTTGGGTCGCCTAAATAATTCAAAAAGATGAAAACAACGAATAAAAATAATATAGGCGTACTAACATATAAAAAATTCGATGAGAATGTTCTGTTGAATTCCAATTTCGATATTGAACAGCTATTCAAAATAATCCTTCATGATAAAGACTTTATTCGGTTCGAGATTTTCGACAAAAACAAAAACTTACTACTTACAACAAATCAATGTGATGACGCATCGAATGTAGTGAATATTCACTTAGCGAAGGTATACCGTGATGAAGAGATTAAGTGGACAAATTTCAATGCATATCGTTCACCTATGTATATCTATGGTAAAAAGATAAAATGGAAGGTGAACGATAGGGTATTTAAAACGAAGAAATCAGCCGTAGATTTTGCTGAATTTACGAATAGAAATATTGCAGCAACCATAGAAAGGTTCGTTGATCGAGACTAACTGCAAAACATCCTAAAAACAAATTTATAAATAAGAAAATCATGAGTAGTCAAATTTTTTCAATAGAAAGTGTTCTATTTGGGATTGAAAATATCAAAGGCCCAATAGAGTTGGTTCAATTTTCAAATCGCTTAGCATCACATGAAGGTATTATGTCTTTTAACAGAATGGCTATAGTAAAATTTTCAAACCCCCAAATAAATAAAGGCCTTCCAAATGGCGTACCTACAGATGAGACTTTGTTAATAGCGAATGAAATAGGCCCGTATTTGGATATTTATCTGTGTATTAGAAGTGGGAAAAGTTGCTGCAGGATAGCAACAGCACATTTCCCTGGTGGTGAATTGTATATACATGACGAGTATCGACATACTATACTTCTAAATAAACTTAGCGATAAGCAAATCAAAGATCTATTCAACGTCGTTCGTGAAGATCTTTCCATTATTCAGCCAAAGGCAATTTTTACAGAATTCTAGGCATTTAAAAAAGGGAGGGTTATAGTATTTCATAATTCTCCCTTTTCAATCAAAGAAAAGGCCCCTACACTTTCGTACAGAGACCAGGTTCTCAAGTCTTCATATTTTCTACTGACCTTGAAAAATTAATTGACGAATTTTCAAGTGTAATGCTTATGTTTTTTAGAAAATATATATGTAGATAATGAAATTACGATATTTCGCAAAATTAATTTTTATTGAATTTTTTATAAGTTATTGTAAATTAGTTAGATGTATATTTTGGTGTTTCGATTGCTATATACGAGTAGAATATCAAATTTGCGTAAAGAGTGTTATACTGATTTATTAAAGTAGTTAAATAGAGATTTATGCAAAGTGTTTTAAATTCGTGGGCTTAAAAACAATTACATAACAACATATACTAAAATGTCAAACAAAAACAAAAAAGCAGAAGGATTTGGAATGCCATGGGAAGAAATTTATGGGTATTCACAAGCAATTAAAAAAGGGGATACAGTTTGGATCTCTGGTCAACTCGGTCACAATGAAAAAGGAGAATTGCCTGAGGGGTTGGATGCACAAATGAGACAAACCTATGCAAATATTAAAGAATTATTATCTAGATATGATATGAACATGGATAATGTTGTGGAGGAAGTTATTTATGCTCTTGATATGGAAACTGCGTTTGAGGCGAGGAAAAATTTTAAGGGAGAATATTATTCTGATCCCAAAATGGTAGCGAGTACAATGGTTGGAGTAACTAATCTCGCATTAAAAGGACAATTAGTGGAAATAAAAATTATTGCAACAGAATAAGCTAATTTCCAAATTTTACCTTCGCAAAATTAACTCTGAGTATATAGTAAGATAGGTTTTGTCTTCAATTCAACCTATTTTACTATATGAAAAACATTGCCTTTTCTGCATAGAATACAAATTTCGGTTAGTAGTGCCAATTATTATCGGCCTTGTCTGTATCTTTGGCTATTATAAAAAAATGTCCTGATGCGTATGTCAACCAGAATCGTTTATTATGAAAATGGTGCAATGTATCTGGCTCAGGCTAGATTCCTGATTTCCTAATTCTTCGTAATGATCAGGTTAAAGCATTGATTCAAGAGATGTAGTTATGGATATATTAGTACTATTTTAAATGAATACTAAAGATAGGGAGTTTAATCTTAATTTGGTTCTGTTTTAATCAAAATTTCTTGCATATTTACGTTAGTTATTTCTGCGATCAATCTAAATTTGGATGGATCGGGGTATACTTTATGATTTACCCATTCGGATACAGTCCCAATCGATACTCCCATTTTGTATGCAAATTCATTATTTGACATATTTCTTCTCTGCTAAGATTGCACCGATCCTAAATACAGGTTCTTTCTTTTCCCTTGCCACACAGTTAATCCAAAGTTGAAAAGTTTAAGACATCGTTGGGGGTTACTCCTAATGCATCGGCAATTTGGGTAAGTATAAAGGCAGTAGGATTTGCTCCTTGGCGCTCATATCGATTAATAAACTGTTTATCTTTATTAATTATGGACGCTAATTCACCCTGCTCAATTCCCTTTTCAACTCGAAGTTGTTCAATACGTTGTCCTAATTTAATGCGAAATTCTTTCTGATTCTGATCCATCTGATCAAAATCGATATATTGAGAAAAAAATGGTCAACAAATTTGTTTACTATTGCTTTGTTTTATATATTTGCTTTTATAACATAGGATAATAGAATATGAAATAGGTAATAGAAAAATATTGAAAATATAGATATTCAAAAGTCTTGCTCTCCATTCTCAGGCCAAGTGGCAAGGCAGCAGAAATATCTCACGCTTTCAATGAAAAATGCTATTTTTGCATTTAATTCATTGAAGTGTGGGGCTGCTGTTCACCCAATGCGACTTTAGGCCTGAGAATCTTTTGGAGTACGGGATGCAGCCCCCTCTTTATGTTAAGTTGCTCCCCTGCAGGACTCGTTACTATAAAACGAGTTATGAACAAAAAACAACAATCAAAGAACATCATTACAGCCCCCGAGTAGCTCGGCTGGTTTGGCCAAATATGATTTGGCTTCTCTGCCATGGAACGCGTTACGCCAATATTATACACCTTTGTAACCCCTCAATCAAACGCGATCTGGCTCCCAAAATGAATTAATTATTACAAATGTGAACTGAGTAACTCAGGCTCCCAATAAAAAGCTGATTTCGATCGGAGAGGGACGCTACGTACTTTCGGTTAAAGATTACAGAATGAAAAATGAACAGGATTTTAGCGCTACAATTTGCTTTTGATTCGTTGATCTATGAAGTCCACAATTTGGATTATAACCCTATAAAAGAGATTGAGGCATTCTGGAATCATTATGCCCTAGAGGCTATTTCTGCTAATATACTCCAGTTATTGAGCACGGATCTTGATGGTGGTGCAGGAGAGAATAGGCTCCGGAAAGATGAGGAAATGCAGAAATTTGCAACTGCATTATATCGCGTAGTCATCGCCTACAGTGTTGCCAATTATCGCCATATAGACCTCAGTAAAATGAAGCTTCTAGTAGAAGCTAAAGAGCGTATCGGAAAAGAGATGGAATTGAGCAGGAAGGTCGCTGAGTTTTTCAGTAGGTTATCGAAATAACCATAACAAACAAATTATGAATACCCTAAAATTTTTAGCCTTTTTAAGGCTTTTTATAACCTACATATTTCAAGCACGTGTTAAACGTTACTTAAGGTCAGAACCTGTGCAGATCAAGCAAATGTTAGGGCTACTTTCTATCGACTGTTACCTGAACAGTTTTGCCCCAACTTCTGCCTTTTATACAGTGGGCCCTCAGCGGTCCTCGAATTTTCTTTTGGATTTCTTTGAGGGTGACCCGAATCCTACCCGAATAAATACCGAACAACGCTGGGAAAAAAATATAAGTTGGCCAGGTATTGGTAGGGTCATGCTATGTTGCATTGCATTAGTTTCTATGTTTAGTTTATCGGCTCAGACGCCTCGCAAGGACAGCGGGGCCGATGGGCTCATAAAAGTGGAACCATTACTTGTCGGTCAAAAACTGCCGGAAGAATTCTGGACGAGGAAATATCTTGTTTATAACAATGGCGATACTACTAGGCAGACACTAGAAGCGTACCGTGGGAAACTGTTAGTGCTGGATTTTTGGGCGACATGGTGCGCTATCTGCCTCGGACAGATGAAAGATAAAGACAAGTTGTTCAGCCGTTTTCTAGATGACGCAAAACTTATTTATGTCAACCCAACACAGACAAAAGATAGGTACTCCAATATTATAAAGATCCAGGATAAACTTGCGGAACGCTCACTGACAGGAAATTTCCAGTCGATCATACAAGAGGAATACTTGCAACAGCTGTTCCCTAACCGTATTTATCCGAGGTACGTTTGGATAGGTCCGCGCGGAGACCTAATCGCAATGACGCTGGCCCTTAGTGTAACAGATGGACATATCAAAGACATGTTGAACTTAATTAATCCAAAAGATGGCAAAAAATAGAGTAATCTGGCTTTTTCTGATGCTTTTGGTTGCTGTAACAGCAAAAGCTCAGCTTAGGGGTACTGTCTTGGATCGGGAGACCGGACTGCCCATAGGGGATGTAAACATCATTATAAAAAATAAAGCTAAGGCAAAAACGGATAATCAAGGGCGGTTTTCAATCGCTGAAAAGTTTAACGGTGAACAAGTTATATTTCGACATATAGCTTATCAAGATACAAGCATTTCCCTTAAAGCGGATATGGAGCTTGATGAGTTGACAGTCATGCTTACCCTCAAGCATGGAATGATCGGCGAAGTAGTTGTCAATACAGGCTATCAGAGTGTGCCGAAAGATCGTTTGACCGGTTCCTTTTCCAGCGTGAGCAAACAGCAGCTTGAACAGCAGATCGGACGCGGTATCACGGCAATGTTGCCTTCGGTAGCCAATGGTGTGATGCTGGACAATAACAGTACCTCTGCAAATCGATTAATGGTTCGGAGTTTAAGCACCATCAAAGCAGAAAAGAACCCGTTGATTGTCGTAGACAACTTTCCTTATGAAGGTAATCTCGATGACATCAATCCATTGGATATTGACAATGTCACTGTACTGAAAGATGCTGCTGCATCTGCGATATGGGGTGTGCGTGCCGGAAATGGTGTGATCGTAGTGACTACAAAAAAAGGACAGTTCAATCAACGCCAAAGCTTCCGCTTTTCTACGGCCATTAAAACTGGAGCACCACCAGACTTGGCCAGATTGGATATAATGTCTTCTTCGGATTTTATTGGGATGGAAGAGTTCCTGTTCAATAAAGGCTATTACAATAGTCGGATCACCAGTAGCGCCATGCTGCCATTGAGTCCGATCGTGGAAGCATTGGAACGATTGAAAAATCATAAAATCACCCAAGAAGAATATGATGATTTGAAAAATAGACTCTCGAGGTTAGACCTGCGCGATGAATATCGAAAGCATTTCTATAGCAATTCGCTGTATCAGCAATATCACTTGCAGGGAAATGGCGGTAACAGTGTATTGGCGTGGGGGTCCTCGCTGGGGTATGATAAAGATCTAGGGGCCACAAATAGTAAAAGTGAAAGACTCACCTACAAGCTCAATAATACATTGAAGATCCGCAAAGATATTTTGCTTTCGACTGATATCAATCTTATCCATTTCAATGCTTCGACGGGCATGCCCGCGTATGGTGATGTTAAGATGTCGACTTATGAGCTATATCCTTACGCTACTTTTGCAGATGACCATGGTGTTCCACTGCGCATCGCACAGCGGAACAATGACTACGTGGATCAGATGACCAAAGAAGGCTATGTGCTTGATTGGAACTATTATCCCTTGACCGATTACCGTCATCTGGACAACAGTAGCCATCAGTGGATATTGAACTGGAATATGGGACTAAAATATGATGTGTCTAGCTCCTTAAACATTGACCTTAAGTATAACCTGATGCTCGATCGTACGGACGCTAGAAACCTACGTAATACGGATAGTTATTTTAGCCGTAATCTGGTTAACTCTTTTACTGAAATTGATCGCACAAAAGGTACCACGACATACAATGTCCCTAAGGGAGGCGTTCTCGATCAGTCCGTAGCACGGCAGACTGCCCACAATGCCAGGCTGCAGCTGAATTTTAACCGTACAATAGATCTGCATGGTTTTTCAGGGATCTTGGGTTTTGAGGGACGGATGAAAAAAGGAACAGGTGAATCTTCACGTTTCTATGGATATAATCCGGTCACACTTGCGGTGGCAAACGTGGATTATATCGGACGTTACCCGGATCTGGTCACCGGTGCACTCAACAATATTCCCAGTGGTCAATCCTTGACACAGACAGAAGTGCGCTATCTTTCGGTCTTTGCCAATGCAGTTTATTCTTATAAAAACAAGATAAATCTCTCAGGAAGTGTACGGCGCGATGCGACTAATCTATTTGGTCTCCGTACCAATGACAAATGGAATCTCCTTTGGTCTGTCGGGGGGAGCTGGAAAGCTTTGGAAAATAAAGACTGGGTGGATAGACTAACGATGCGCGCAACCTATGGTTTCAGTGGGAATGTTGATCCATCCATGGCTTCGGTGAATACAATTCAGTATTTGGGCACCAATATGCTGAATAATTTTCCGATTGCCACATTCGCTTCTTATGCCAATCCAGAATTGAAGTGGGAAAGTGTAGCGACATTAAATCTGGGGACTGACCTCATATTATGGAAAGATAAGCTCAATCTGACCTTTGACTGGTACTCAAAACAAGGAAATGATCTCTATGGATTGGATGAAATGGATCCTACCGCGGGGATAGGGGCTACTGTGGTGCGCAACTCGGCAAAAATGAAAGCTTCTGGTTTGGATCTAGCGATAGCTGTGAAGGCTTTAGAGAACAACGACTGGGGATTGCGGTTTCAGATAAATTTGAGCAAAAGCGCCGACAAGGTGCAAAAGTATTACCTGAATAATGCCCTTGGTCGCAATTTCGTTAATGAACGAACGATCGCGGGTATTGTAGGAAAACCTGTTTATTCTCTATTCTCTTATCCTTGGAAAGGGTTGGATACGGATGGAAATCCCATCGGGTATGTCGAAGGAGTAGAATCCAAAGATTATAGACAGATTTATAATAATACCAAGTTGGAAGACATGGTCTATGAAGGACCGACATTACCGCGATGGTATGGAGCTGCGGGGAGCAGCATTCGATTCAGAAAACTGACCCTAGACTTTCGTTTGCTCTATAAATTTGGACATTACATCCGTTCACGGAGTATAGACTATAATGCCCTTTTTGCACAGAATATAACGCATGCAGATTATGCGTTGCGATGGAAAGAAGTTGGCGACGAAAACAACACTATTGTACCTGCGATGATTTATCCATTGAATAGCAACCGGGAAAACTATTACCGCAATGCTTCTGTATTGATCGAACCGGCATCGCATATTCGATTACAATATATCAATCTGCAATATAAGTTGGAACAGATCCTGGGAGGTAAGATCGATGCAACTTTGTTTTTGAACGTGGATAATGTGGGCCTGTTGTGGAAAACCACTAAAAAGGATTTTGATCCAGAATATGAAAATCGCTTCAACGCGATCAGTCCATCAAGACAATGGTCGTTTGGTTGTCGCATCAATTTTTAATTGCTAAATGAACTTATCATGAAAAATACAATTAGTTTAATTTTCATTTTTTCCCTACTGCTGTTTAGCTTCTCGGGCTGTACATCTTTTTTGGATGTAAAATCGGATAGCAAATTGGCCGTCCCGACTTCATTGGAAGATTTTCGGGCACTCATGAATAGTGTCGATAACAGGTTGGCTATTCCTGAAGGAGAAGTGATGTCGGCAGACCAATATCTTCCTGATGATGAATATGACGCTCTGTTTTGTCAAACCGATCGTGATCTTTATCGCTGGGAAGACAGTCCTATGATTCAAGAATGCGATGGTAGCGGAGGTTGGACATTAGCCTATAAAAGCATATATCGATCAAATACTGCCATACATGGTGTAGAAGATTTTGAAAAGACAAACGGTGTAAGTGCTCTTTCGGCTGATGTCAAAGGGCAGGGGTATTTCAATAGAGCGGTAAATCTCTATGAACTTGCGCAGGTGTGGTGCGAGGGATTTGATCCCCAAAAAGCGGAAAACACCCTAGGGCTCCCGCTTAAAGTGACCGATGATTTTAATGAAAAGGCAGTCCGATCATCGCTAAAAACAACGTTTGATCTTATTGTCGATGATCTACAAAAGGCCGCAGCGCTTTTGCCCGACCAACAAAACAATATTTATTGGGCTAGCAAGGTAGCTGCATGGGCTTATCTAGCTCGAGTGTATCTATATATACAAGATTATGAGCAGGCGAAAGCCTATGCTGAAAAATGTATCAATTCAAATTTTAAAATGTTGGATTATAATGATGTCGATGGTGGAAAGGCATTTCCTTTTAAAGTCGACGGCAATCCAGAAGTTATCTATCCTCGTTTCTTATCTACCGCTTACTATTCCATTAGTGTCAAAGTGAGCCGTATGGATAATCTTCTTTATCAAAGTTTTCAGGAAGATGATCTAAGAAAAACTTTGTTTTTCAATCAAAATGATAATGGACTTTTCTTCCGAGGAGATTATGGCGGTGGCTCGGGTGGCTCATTTTGTGGCCCAACGGTTGCTGAAATGCATCTCGTTCAGGCAGAATGTACCGCTAGATTAGGAGACAAGACTGATGCGAGCAATATTTTGCAAAAATTTTTGAGCTATAGATCAAAGAAAGCGCGAACTTTTTCTGAAAAGGAAATTCTTGAGCAAATTTTATGGGAACGTAGAAAAGAACTATTGCGTCGAGGTATTCGGTTCGGCGATGTCAAGCGTCTCAATAAGCTAGGGGCAGGTATATCATTAACAAGAACCATTCGGGGCAAAGAATACATTTTACCACCGAATGATTCTCATTCGAACATTTTGATTCCGCAAAAAGTAATAGAACAATCGGGAATCGTGCAAAACGCACGTTGAGTTACTCGCTTCTTCGGGTAGAAGTAGCACTTTGTACCCCTGAGAGATCACCTAGATCATCGAGATGTTGCTCGATACTTTTATCGGAAGGAACATCTAAACTGCAAGGGATTTCAGTGGGCTGTCCACATGTAAAGCTTGAGTTTTGTGATGGACTCCAATTTGTGGGGTCCATTACATTCGCGGATAAATTGGTGGACGGACCATTGTAATAATACGTTGTAGACGCTTTTACAGTTGAGGGTAGATCCTTTTTCATCACTACACTTGCCGCATACGTACCGATTGCGAGCAGTGCCAAGATTAAAGTGAAGAGTGACGCCTTCACTGCGAATTTATGTTTCATCATAACTTAAGAGTTTTGATTATAATACTAAATTACAGTAATATGAACTAGACCGTTAGGTAGAAAGGGAAGTGGAAGAAGGTAGAAAAGTATATTTAATATCTCAGACTATTATATCCGTATCAAACATTTAATCATTGCTAAGATTTTTTTTTTGAAACTGCTTAAAGTTTAAGGAAGTTAACCCCGTTTGGTTTTTAATAAAAGCATTCATTTCGGTTGTACTACTAAAACCACATTCTTCTGCCGTGGCCAACAGTTTGTCGTTACCGGCAATTATAGTCGCGATATGGTCTAATAAAACCTGATGACGGTAACTGATAAATTTACATCCGTAGTGTTTTTTATGCTCGTCATTGAGATGATGCCTAGTTACTAAAAGTACCTCGGCAATATCAGATAATTTAACCTTAGCCCCCTGATGAAGAATCATAAGTTGTAATAAATTACGAGCTCGGTCTATCAGTATTTCATGCCCATCATCACGTAACTTAAATCGACTGAGTTGAATTAAAAAGATCATATGCTTTAAGATCAAATGCTCATTGTCTAGTATATTGGGGTTGATTCTGCTAAATAGCAATTTTAATTGACGTTTAGTGATTTCACCTACACGAAAAGTGACACTATTAATCGACCGTTTTGACTGCGCCTTTTTTGCGATTATCAAATCTTGCAAAAAGCTAAAGTGTCTATTGGCAGGTGGCCGAAATAGTCCTGCATCTAAAATAAAGCCGACCATAATATGATGCCCTTTAGGTATTTTTAACTTATACTCTCCCTTAGAGAGATAAAGATAAGCACCTCGTCCTTCCACAAAATCCATCACGAACTCTTGAGACCTATGGATTTGCCGTAGTGGGGAATTGCTCAATAAAGGATAGACTAGATGTAAATCACCCATAGAGGTGTACACGGGTATATTTTCTTCTTGATCCATCCAAAATTCATAATAATAGAGATAGCCATACCGACCATCAAAAGTAAGCTCACTAATGCTATTGAATTTGGTTGTCCAATGCCGTTCATTCGCATTACGAATAGGATAGCTAACAGATTGTCTTGGCTGATCAACAGCTTGGTATTCTTGTGGCAAGGCGAAATAAAAACTTCTTTCCATAAACTGATCTCTTTTAATGATTGAATAGGTTTAATGGTTTGGTTAACTGTTGTTTACTGATTAAAATGTCATTATAGTAAAATTTTAAAGAGTAGCCAAAAATAAATGTGTATAGGATTTGGTACCCTGTAAAAGGGTTTTTAGATACTGTGAATTTTTAAGTATACGGAAATTTTTGATTCACAGGTCCACAGAACCCATGTGTTCAAAAATGAATCTTTTGTCTTGTTTTTCTACCAAATTAGCCTTGTGATCACAACGCTTTCATGGCCTGAAAGCAAAGTGACCAAACTGGGCAAGTTTGGTGCTGAGCGAAAACCAAAGATGATAAAGATAATGGAACAGCTTTTTAATGAAATGCAACAATTAGCTGATCAAGCACTTTATACATTTTCCAATTTGGAAACAATAAAGTTCATGATCGAATCTGCAGAAGAAAAATGTAGTCTATACTACTTATAAAATCTAATAGGTGATCCGGACACCTTTTTTTTAGCAATTTAAACAGATAGAACATGAATTTCATTAACCAAAATATTAGTCAAAACTCTGCGTCAACACATAACAAGCTATCTTTTAGTTCTCAAAGTTGGATTAGAGGGCTAAAATGCGCTTCTCTTTTTTATCAATGGGAGCTTGTTAAAAACTACGAATCGGTTTTCAAATTATTAAAAATGTACCAGCATTGGTCTAGTCAGGAACGTCATCAGGTTAATGATTTGTTGTTAAAACGTCTCATTGATATTTGGCCATTTACTGATAGAACCATTCGAATATGGAGCTGTATGCATATCGGACCATATGGAATAATTGCTAGGGTCCTAATTGTGCTTGGATTCAAAGTAGCTGTGTTGCTTCGCTCAGACGTCTATGAAGAGCAAGTAGCTATATATAGAAAACAATTTAAACTTTCATTTGGAAAGGATGCTACAGAAAGTGAATTATTATTTATAAGATCGGACGTAGGAAATCCTCTATTACGGTTAAAGGACGCCATCTGCAAGGGGTTTCAAATTGTTATATTTATCGACGGTCAGCTTAGTAAAAATGAGCATGGAAAAGGATGGGGTAAAGTAAATCTTTATAATTCAGATATAAATCTGAGAGAGGGTATTATAGGATTGAGTTATTGGACCCAAATTCCGATCACAAGTTTGTTTTTAACAATTGTCGGTGAAGAAATCAAATTGCGATATGTTCAAGATATCGCAGTGAAAGAGAAATTAGATTATCAAAGTGTTCTTGAAAATATTTTCGAACCTATCCATCGCCTCAAAATTGAAGAGCTTATTCAATGGGAATTTTTGCCAATTATATTTGATCATACTACTATAAAACAAGGATATAAAAATATCGGATCTAGTTTATGGTTACCATTGTATATGCAAAATAAAGAAATGCTTTTTGATATTACGACTGGTCGCTCAGTGTGGGTTGCTCAAAATGAATTTAAGATCATATCTGGTAAGTTTAGGGAGTTTTTTAAGTAATTAACTCGCTTTTATAAGAAACAAGTATTATTTTCTTTAAACTGTAAAATATTTTTTTTACTAATTTTATAGTTGTTGAAATTAATATTTGTTCTACATACCTAAACTTATAATGATAAAACAAAGTCTTCTTAAACCGTTATCAAGAGGTGTTCATTTCGCATTTTGGACAATTTATTTCATTTGGATCTCCGCAGTAAATATTTACAAATATGGTTGGGGGCATACGTATGTTTTATTTGTTTTGTGTCCGATAATGTTATCAATCAGTTATTTAAACAGAGGGTGGCTGCGTCAGTTACTGTTTAGAAAAATTGAAGTACTACAAGTAAGTAAATTGCTAAGTTATTTTTTAGTCACTGCTTTTTGTGTTTATCTGGCATTATATGAGTTCCCAACAGAGCTTAGTAGAAAGGTTTTAAAAAATCCTCAATTTTTCAAGCTTGCAGATTTTGCTATAGACATTATAACGTTTTATTTAACCTTTGCGTTAAAAGGTGGATTAATATTGATCATGGAAATTTTATATAATGTTACGGTTAGCATATTCATTTATTTAGGGTTGGTTCGTTCAAACTTTAGGGAAGCCACAAAAGTAAAGGTCTTTCGTAATTGGGTTACACATTTCATGGGTAATTTGACACAGAGTTTTGCGCGATCGGTTAGAAAGGATCCGTCAAACTTTACACATGTAGACTCTTTGCTTAAAATCGAAGGTTATGCTTTGCGACAGTTGAATTTTCGGAATGACATCTTGGGGAATTTGCAAGATGAAATAAAATATCTAAGATTGCTGATGGTTTTATATGATGAAAAAAATATTAAACTACAATTAGATATTGAGAATATTAACAGACGTATAATTCCGATGATGTTAATGAGCTTATATAAAAATATGGTAAAGCATGGAGATTTTAGCCATACTAATATACTAGCCATCATTTCAGTGTCAACCTTTGACGATAAACTTGAAATTAAATGTAAAAATAAAATTTCGGAAAAGTCTGCATGGATTTATGGCGAAGGGGGAACGGGATTGAAGCATCTTCAAACGTTGCTACGTCTTGAATATGGTAAGGCCTTCACTTTGTTGGAAAAAATAAACGAGGGAATGTATTATCTAAATATTGAGATAGATTTTAATTATGAAAACGATAAAGAGGGTGTTAAAGCAGGAGAATAAACGTAAAAAAATAAGAGTTGGAATTTTGGATGATGATCCTGAGATGGTAGAAGAACTGAAAGAATGTGTTGATCTTACAGTCAATTTTGAATGCGTATTTTCATCGACTAATCCAAAAGAAACATTATTGGCACTAAGAACGCTCAAACTTGACGTGTTGTTTTTAGATATAGAAATGCCTGTAATCGGAGGTTTGGATATTTTACCTCAGCTTGAGGATCTAAAGGTGTGTAATCCTGGAATTGCTAATATGCAGGTTGTAGTATGCAGTACCAATGAGGCTGTAGGTGATAAAATGTTCCTCTATGGAGTAACTGATTACTTTTTAAAACCTTTTGAAAGGGATCGTTATTGGAAAGCTATTAAAAACGTGAAAACGAAACTTATGGGAGTAGGGTTAAATGATCTTGATGAAAAAAACAATTGTTTTTTTTACGGCAGACGTGGAAAAGAAAGGCGAAGGTTAGAATATGACGATATACTTTGTATTGAAGCTAAAAATGAGCAGAGTTGGATATGGTTAGATGACAAAACCTTTATTGAGGTTAATGAAGCTTTTGGAGATATTCTTACACGATTACCAAAATCAAAGTTTGCGCAAATTCATCGCAGTTTCGCTGTCTCTCTTGACCAAGTAACTGGCGTTACATCGACGCATGTGTATTTGTCTGAAATTGAGCTTAATAGAGGGGAAAAAGGTAAGTACAAATATTTTGATAAATGGATCGAAGACAACATTATCACTGGCATACTAAATAAATCTGGGGAAATACGACTGAAAGCCAGGAATCATCACGATAGTGATTAAGAATTTATATAATTGATTGAGACTTTTTTTAAGCGAGTTGTTTTGAATAAGACAGGGTATTCTAATTGGTCCACAAGTAAATGGTTGTACAAAATTGAAGAAGTATTTTGTACAACGCAATTTTCAAATCATTTAAGTGTAACTTTGACAGAGTTTTTAGGGTTTCTAAAAGCCAATATGATTTATTTTCTTTCGAGCTTTACAGAAATAATGGGGGCTTCCGCTAAAAAAGCGAAGATAGCCCTTTCACAGCTAATTTTAACCGCTAATAAGATATATGGAAATCTAAAAAATATTACGAAAACCAATGTCCCTATAGAAAGATATAGCTATATAAGAAAGATTTATATCGAAATGCTGTCAATTATAGATTCATTATTAAATGACTGTGAGCGCTTAAATGAAAAATTGCTTAGAGATCTACCCTTAACTAAATACTCTTCTTTTGTAGGAAAGGATCTGTTTAAAAAAGACCTAGCATTATTGAAATCCAAAATACATAACTCATGTATTAATCATGATCTTTCCAAACTTGTTTTAGGAACACTTCGCAATGTAATTGAAAAGAAGGAGATTAAGAGAGGTGAGATCAAATATTTAATGTTGATTTTACAGGAACTTTTGAATATCGAGAATCTTGATACACAAAAGATTGAAAATTTACTGATTCAATATGACTTTAACTCACCGAAGTTTTTTAATTACTGTGCTAAAAATTGCCTTTCTCAAACAGCCGAAAATGTAAGCCTACATACCCAAATGGAGGTGCTTATTTCGTTGGAAGACAGATTGAATACTATACCACAAAAGCGCTTCATGAGGCTTACGGTGGAAGATGAATCTATTAGACAACAGTTAAAAAGTTTTTACAAAGAAAAAAAGGAAAGCCTGAAGGAAAGAATGGAATTGCGGAGAAATGAAATATTAGATTCAAAACTATGGCAGGATAATGAAAAAGCTTTGATAAATCTTTCGGTTCCACAAATGGGGCTTATTATAAGATTATTTATGGAACAGGGGATTATTCCACGTGAGGATGTCGGAAAGACTTTTAGTTATTATGCTAAACATTTCAGGACTCCTCACGCTAGTTTTATTTCTGCCGAAAGCCTACAAAAAAAGTCGACAGACGTAGAATTTGCAACGGCGAAAAAAATGAAAAGTCAGTTAATCGGTATGGTAAACTGGTTGAACGAGCATTATAATACTTCCAACTACAAAGATTCATAATTTCCTTTTTTCAAATTCATCCAATAAACCTGCTCTTTCCAATAGCAAAAGAAGATCAGAATACCATATGTAATTGAAGTTCTTGTCTTTTCGTAATTCTGGTAGATTAACATTCATGATATCTTCTAAGGTATTCATACCTAAAATATTTGATCGGTCGAGAAAATCCTGTTCAATATTTAGAGAAGATAGGTCAATTTTTGGCGTATTCATAGTTCAAAATTAAAGCAAAATTAGCCATTGCTAACTAATATTGATATCCATCATAAATATAAAAAATCTATGTATATCCCTATTCATTATTGATTAAATTTCCTCATTCTCATATTTTTCATATGAATATCTAAATAATGAAAATTATGAAAATATGCATTTAATGCCTCTCAAGCATTTTTTTTGAAAGGGGGTGAAAGGGTTCTTTTCACCCCCCTTCACTGTTTATGCCTACTTCATTTTTCTTGCTTTGCAACCAATGGGACAATAAACCCATGGGAATTATGAAAACAAGGGAACTGTTTTTTTTAATGAGGCAAGCAACAGAGGAAGGTGTATCTAGAGCATTATCAATTACTGGCTCTATGCCTAAATCAATTAACAAATCTCAAGCTTATAGGCAGTACGGCCGTAGCAACATTGATAGATGGATCCTTGAAGGTATCCTAGTCCCCTTATCGCATCAATCTTCTCAAATTTTATTTGACCCAGAAGAATTGAAATCTATTTCTGATTCAAGCAATCGCATTACCTATCTGCAAGTGGCAGAAAGATAACTCAGCTTGCCGTGAGGCAGCAATTCTTGTTCTTTGACATTTGGGGATGAAGCATTATCCTGATAAAAAAGGAAATTATGTGAAGAGAGAGTTTTTTCATTTGGAAAAAGTCTCTCGAGAGCACATAGGCAGGCAATAGCCCGATCTGTACAGATTGACGTGAGTAGTCCCGACCATTTAAAACATTAAATTTTGATTGGATAAATACCTTAAGTATTAACAATTTTTATTACACTATTCATTACCTAAATGAATATTACCCTTACACCTTTTCAATTACAGAAGCTACTATCTGATGCTTCGGAACTTGGCGCTCTCAAAGCATTAGCAAAAGTTGGAACGATTAAGCCCTTTCTGAAAAAATCAGAAGCTTTTCGGCGTTTTGGACGCAATAACGTAGAACAATGGATCAGTCAGGGATTGATTACTCCACGAAAAGATGGAAATCACTCAGCGGCCTGGCGAATAGACAGAATTGAAATAGAAATCATCTACAAGGCTAAATCCTCGATGAGTTTCTTTTAAAATATAAACATATTATGACAACAAATAGAATACTATCTGATGAATCATCTTCAAAGGAAGAATTTATCTCCATCAAATCATTATTATACCATCTGGGATTTAAACCAATTGTTTCAAATGAGAAGGAGAGTTTCTACTCAAATATTTTTACTTCAAATAATTTAAAACCAAACAGTTTTAGGTTAGACCATACATTAGATGTATGGTTTGATAAATCAATAGGAAAGGGAGGAGGTATTATTGATTTTGGTAAATATTACTGGCCTAATCTCAACCTCGATGAAGTACGAGAAAGATTAAATTCGTTTTCAACCAGCAAAGAATATCATTTCATGTTCCCAATAAATGATAAGAAAAAGAGGAAAAGAAAGCCGATTAAATTGCCTTACTACCAGGTGGCAGGTATACGGAAGCTTGGTCTGACTAATGAAGTGTCCACATTTCTTCAGGATGCCGGATTATGGGAAATTGCAGATTCAAATTTGGTCGAAGTTCATTATTATGTTAAGGACGAAAAAGGTAAACGCAGAGATTTTTGTGCAGCGGGATGGCCGAATGAGAATGGAGGCTGGGAAGTATACGCCAAAAATTTCAAGTCCTGTATCGGATCTAAGGGGATGACATTTTTTGAAGCCTCTACGAGAAATATTGCCATCTTCCAGCAGTTTACCGACTACCTAAAACATAGAGATCAATTGTATTCACTTTACTCTTCGATTTTAGTACTTAACTCTCCTCAATTTGTTTCTGCCGCCATTAAAAGGGCTAGCAAATACGATAACGTTAAATTTTATTTTGATGGGAACCGGGAAGGTTATAAAGAGGCTAAAATAGAAGTACAGGGTAGCTTGCCTAATTGTATTTTTCTTCCGCTATAAATCAATATTTTTGATGACACAATATATCGATCGAAAAAATGTCGAAGGGTTATCTATTGTGGATTTCCTTGGCCGATTGGGGTACTTCCCTGTCAAAAAATCTGGCAGGGAATTTTTTTACCATAGTATGCTCCGAGAAACCGGTAAAAATACACCATCTCTAACAGTATGGGACGAAGGAGGGAAATGGATGGATCATGGTGGCGCCAATCATACTGGAATTCATGGCGGCGGAATCGTCCAGCTTGCGATGGCTTATTGGCCGAAACATTCTTATTTTGAAATTTTACAAAAAATCCAATATACTTTTGACCATTTTGAAAAAGCCGAAATTCCAGTCTTTGAGTCAAGTAAGGCTCCCGATAGGGAGATAGAAAATATCCTAGAATTTTCACACAGTCAGAAATTGGGTAGAAATTATTCTCTCTCTAGGTACATACAGGAAAGAGGAGTTGATTCTGTGGCAAACGGATTGTTATGGGAACTTTATTACCGCAATAAACTCTTTTCCGATCCAGCGAGATTATTTTATGCGATAGGTTGGAAAAATGAAAAAGATAATTGGGAGATATCTAGCCCAAAGGGATTTAAAGCCAGTATCGGAAACAAAGATATTTCAGTTATACGGGGCAGAACGGATCATCTAGCCATATTTGAAGGCTTTTTTGATTATTTAAGCTGGCTGAGATTAGGTAAAACTGAGTTTCCACCTACCGTTATCGTGCTTAACTCGGTTTCTTTAGTCAAACGTGCTATGGAGCGTATGTGTGAATTCAATAAGATAGATCTTTATCTGGATAATGATGAAGTTGGGAAACAATGTACTTCAACGATAAAAGATTTTTACCCTTACGCGAATGACCGAGCGAATGTTTATTCCGGTTATAAGGATTACAACGAAATGTTAATGGACTCGTTGAAGAACATACATATCCATAAAAATAGATAACTATCGGTATTTACAAATATTCAGATTTCTATATATCCGATTATCTGGATGTCTATCTATACAGCTATATCGCAGTATAAATAACTATGTGGACATATCAATATAGGAAAATCTATTCCATTACATAAATTAATAGATGGATATATTGGAATAGGTTAATCTTCATTACCCTATATATACATTATCATATATATACATAAACAGATATTCGTTTATTTGAATATATAGATCTATTTATATGAAGAAATTAACTGATACAATATCGAAATTGTACGGGTAATAGGAACCTGCCAAGTTCGGCACTTATTCCGGTCAAATTCCTAAAGCCCTGATTAGAATTTGATCAGCTTGATCTTTTAAAAGGCTTTCATCGTCGATAAAACACCTCCACCCTTCCTTGTTTTGTAATGGGCAAGTTGTGTCTTTGTACGTACAGATTTCGCTTTGCTGATCTTGTACCAACAAAAACGAACTTGCCCTGAAACTTATCAGCCTTTTAGGTTGACAAGTATCAGGAAAGGAAAAATGTCGCAACTCCATTTTTCTACTTTCTAAATCTTTGCCCCTTGTTCCTGGGGCATTTTTCCTACATCTAATTTCAACAGCATGTTAAAAAAACACGGCAGCCTATTCACGGGTATAGGAAAGCAGTAGGAGCTACGGAAATGCTATAGTTCCCTAGGTTGCCTATGAGATTTTCAGGACCATTCAGGCAGTTGATAGTTAAAAAGAACCGATATATGGGAAGAAACAAACCACTCAAAACTGAAACGCAAAAAAATAATAGAGTCTTCCGGTTTGAACTGCGCTTAACGGAAAACGAGAAGGCACAGTTCCTTGCCCTTGAAAAATCGCTTGGTATAAACCGGTCAGAAATTGTAAGGAATAGGGTTTTAAACCGTTCATCCAGGATATTGGTTGATTCCAAAACAATACTCCAGATGCTCGATACACTGGGCTCGGAGCTGGGAAGATCAGGAAATAATATCAACCAGCTCGCCCGGCACATCAATACATTGAAGCTACACGGTAAACTGGAACCCGGTGAACTATCCCGATTCCCATCCCTCATAGCTGATTATATAAAATATCAGCGACAGATTGAACAGGAATTCAGAAATCTAATGCGGTTAATCAAAGGGCAGCGATGATTGTTAAAATATTATCCTCCGTTAAAAGTTTTGGCGGTGTCCGCTATAATACGGACAAGATCCAGCAGGATAAAGGTGAACTGGTAAAAGCCGCCAATTTCGGTGCGCTTGGAGCCATGACGAGCTTACGCCCATCTGATTATATCAACTATCTGGAACTACAGACCAGTGCGAGCAAAAAAATAAAGAACCCACAATTTCATGTTGCGATTTCATGTAAAGGCCGGACCCATAGTAAAGAAGAATTAACAGAAATTGCGGAGAAGTGGTTAAAAGGAATGGGATATGAAAATCAACCCTATTTGCTGATATTTCACAAGGATACAAAAAATAATCATATTCATATCGTCTCAACACGTGTCGGCAGGGACGGAAAAAAAATCAGCGATAGCTATGAGAAACTTCGTTCCTATGAGGTCCTCAACCGGGTGATGGGAAGCGACGAGAAAATAGAAGCTTCGAAATCCATACAAAATGCCCTCCATTACAGCTTTTCCACACGGGCACAGTTTATGATGATTTTGGAAAATCAGGGCTACAGTATTACGCTTAACGGTGGGAAGTATCAGGTTTCCAAATTCGGTAAAAATGTTGGTGAAGTATCGCTGGATGTCATTGACAATAAAATCGGGCAGTTTCAAAAAGACCTTGATAGATTATCCCAGATACGAGCAATTTTCCACCGCTATAAATTGGCACATGATCCATCTGTGAGAACTTTGTATTGGGAAAACCCCGGTGGAGAAAGAACTATTGATGTTGGTTACACCTCCGATCTGGCAGAACTGTTCAAATCAAAATTCGGCATCCAGATCCTTTTTCATGGAAAACCCGGAAAACCTCCTTATGGTTATACGGTAATTGACCATGCGTGCAGGAACATCTATAAAGGTGGTGACCTGATGCCACTTTTAGAATTTATCTCCGTAAATAATAGCGATAAAACGTTAGAACCTGGCAGGTCCGAAGATTCCGCACGAGATGGGTTTAACCCGCCAGCCAATAAATCATCTAGCACTGAAAATTCAATTGTTCTGGATGACATACCGGAAAATGGCAGTTTTCCGGTACCTGATTTCCAGATCGACATTTGGGATGACGTCGATGATGAGGCCATTCATGGCAGAAACCGGAGACGTAAAAGAAAATCCCGCACCAATACTCGTTAGCAAAAACATTTTTGACCAAACTCTAACATTATGCTTGTACTTATTGGAAACCAGAAGGGAGGCTGCGGTAAAAGTACCCTTGTGCTTCTGCTCGCCAATTTTTTGGCAATTGAGAAACGCCAGGCCCTGACCATTCTTGATATGGATTATCAACAGTCCCTATTTGCAAAATCACAAAAAGCTAAAATATTGGAAAATGACCCGTTTTATGAAATTGTTCCCGCCGCACTTGATGACTTCCCATTAATGAAGAAGAGACTGCTAAAATCTCCAAAGGACATCATTTTAATTGATCTTCCCGGGAAAATGGATGATGACGGACTTCTTCCGATCTTTACTTCCGCCGATCTCATTCTATGCCCATTTGCGTATGACGAATTTTCGGTTGATTCAACAGTGCTCTTTTCAATGGTCGTCAAAAAGCTGAACAGACGGGCACAGGTTCTTTTTATTCCCAATAGGATCAAGACAAATGTAAAATACGAAACCAAGGAACAGGTCCAGAAGGTCCTGCGGAATTTTGGAACAGTTCTTTCGGAGATTTCGGATAGGATAGATTTTCAAAGGGTCTCAACAGTACATACCCCCGAAACGATCCGTCCGGTATCTTATCCGGTGCTTTCCCATATCTATGACCATTTTCTTAAAAGTGACTAATGCCCATGAATATTAAAACACTAGCGGATGAACTGAGGGAAACCATTAGGAAAGATAATAATGAAGGGACAGGCAAAACAGTCCCTAAAAAGAAACCTGTCCCAAAAAACGCATTAGATCCTATCGTCGAGGAAATACGTGCCCACAGGCTGATCGGAAAAGAAAAGCTGCTGATCAGGCTCGACGATAAAACCATATTTCTCCTCAAACAGCTCAAGGTTACCCAGGGAATTGACATGAACAAGATCATTTCCTATTCCCTTCAATACTTCCTCCAAAAACATCCCCAAATTTCAAATCATATCAAAGAAACCCTAAAAAATCTCGAACTATGAACTGGATTCAATTTACACTTTATCTCTCCACCCTTTACCTTGGATATTATGGACTGAACCTCATGTATGATTTTTATCGCAATAATAAATCGGGTAATGAACCTAAAAACGTCAGGCAAGGTGAAATCTCATTTCCTGAATTTCATTCCTCCACGAAGGTGGACCTACCGGATGAAGATATTCTGGACGACAGCTTCGAAAATGCCGGCGCGATCACAAGTGGCCCGATAGAAAGTTCTGGTGGAGTATCCATCAAAGAATTGTTCTCCCTTGCACAAAATGACCTGATCGAATTCACAAAGGCAATTGCTTATTAATCAATAATGAACAAAAAGAAAACGATATGGACGGCAATTGCCGTCTTTTTTTTTGTCCACAACCTCATCGCCCAGCCCGGCCTGTCCGAATTCAGGCAGGTCAGCTCCGAGATCAGGGGCTGGTATTTTAATTTTTCCGACTTCGCCCTGGTCCTTGGGGCTATCTGTGGCCTGATAGGAGGGGTACGGATCTTCTACAACTGGCAGAGCGGAAAAGATCATCATATTGATGCCCAGGTCATGGCCTGGTTCCTCTCCTGTCTTTTTCTTTCCCTACTGAGTGCATCCCTAAAAGCACTCTATGGAATCAGCTAAAACGCCAATCTTTTTTTCCATTCACTTTTTTAATTCCTATTTCTTATGAGAGTAAAAGCAAGCAAGTTACTTGTTTTGGCCGCAATCTGCCTTTTTGCGGAACGTTCCTTCGCCCAAGGAGGAACAGTTGGTATTGACGCCGCCACTTCGTCGTTAAATACCTATGTCGATCCCATATCGACATTGATACTGAGTATCGGGGCTGTCGTCGGGCTGATAGGGGGAATCAGGGTCTATATCAAATGGAACAGCGGAGACCAGGATATCTCGAAAGAACTGATGTCGTGGGGTGGTTCCTGTCTATTTCTCATTCTGGTCAGTGTGGTCATCAAGGCATTTTTTGGCGTATGATCCAGAAAAACTATCAATTTTATAAGGGGCTCCAAAAGCCCCTTATTTACAGGGGTTTTAAAGGGAAATTTATCTATTACGCTGTCATATCCATCATGGGTGGCATGCTCTGCGGAGGTCTTATTGGCGCATTTACCAACATGATACTTGGCTGTCTGGGCATCCTCCTGTTCATGACCCTGGGAATGGTGTATACGATCAGTAAGCAGAAAAAGGGGCTATTCGACAAAACCCGTCACAACGGAATTATTATCCATCCTTCCAAAACACTGTTCAGAAATGAAAAAGCAAAGTAAGCATGCCTTTAATCTACCTTTTGCGGGCATTGATGAATTTATGGGCTTCCCGATCCTCTTTGGGGATAAGGGGGACTATTCAATTATCCTTGGTATTACCAATCCGGTCATCCAGTATGATGCCGATGAAACCAAGTATTCCGCCTATCACCATGCACTCTCCAGTGTGGTCAAACTTTTGGGGGAAGGACATATAATCCAAAAGCAGGATGTATTTATCCGTAGAAAGTATAGACCAGTTCAATCGGAAGAGTTTTTGGAACAAAAATATCAGGAACATTTTAACGGTCGGGAATTTACCGAAATCAGAAGCTATATCACCTTTACCAAACAGGTAAAGAAAGGCACATTCTATACTTTCGATGAGAAGATGCTCCATAAGTTTATAAGGGATCTTGGTAAAGTAATTGAGGTATTAAGTGGTGCTGAGCTTCATCCAAGGGTTCTTGGAAAAGCAGAAATCAATCGTCTTTTTTACAGGATACTTTCATTTGATTTTGAGGGTACGGAAACAGTATTGGATAATTATCAGTGTCAGGACAATCAGATAAACCTGGGGAAAAGATCCATCAGGAGCATTAGTCTCATAGATACGGATATTGTTGAACTGCCGGATGCGATCAGTGCGTATGCGATACGGAATGAAACAAATGGCTTGATGGATTTTCCCGTTGACAATTTATTTTTTCTGCACAAGGTGCCGGATTATAAGGTCATGATCTATAATCAGGTAATTGAAATTCCAGCTCAGCAGTTTACACTGAACAAACTGGAACTTAAAAGGAAAAGGCATTCCAATATGCCCGATCCAGCCAATCAGCTCTATGTTGAAGATATTGATAATTTATTGGCCGATGTGGCAAAAGACAATCAGTTGCTCGTTAATACACACTTTTCGATTTTGATCGGCTGCGATTCCGAACTGCTGGAAAGGACATCGAATTTTATTGAATCGTCCCTATTTCAGCAGGGGATTATTCCCAGCAGAAATGCTTACAACCAGTTCGAATTATTCAGGTCTTCATTACCCGGCAATGCCGTGGAACTACAGGTCTATGACTTGTTTTTGACTCCGGTAGATGCGGCGCTCTGTTATTTCTTTAAGGAATCACTGCCCTGCGATGAAAAAACGGATTTTCTGATCCGGTTTACAGATCGACAGGGGATACCTCTGGCATTTGATCCTGCTGACCTGAGTACAAACCGTATTTCCAACCGTTCGAAATTTGCGCTGGGGCCTAGTGGTACCGGAAAATCTTTCTTCATGAATGCGCTTCTGGAACAGTATTATAGGTACAACATGGATATTGTCATCGTCGATACCGGCGATTCCTATCAGGGCCTCTGTACTTTTCTGGGCGGAACTTACCTGACCTATACTGAGGAAAACCCCATATCCATGAATCCTTTTGCCCTGACTCAGGAAGAGTTTAACCTAGAGAAAAAGGATTTCTTAAAAACTCTGGTAGCGCTGCTCTGGAAGGGAGCCGACGGAAAACTGTCCCAGGTAGAGGATACACTTTTATCAAACGTTATATCCTCCTATTATTATGAATATTTTTACCTCGATCCCGGTTCACAAAACCCCCATCGTCCTGACGAATTAAATTTCGACTCTTTTTATGTGTATTCCGTTGACAAGATCAGGGATATAATGGACGATGAATCCTTAAAGTTTGATCTGGATGAATACAGGTATGTATTGAAGAAATTCTTTACCGGACAGGAATTTGGTACCGTTCTCAATAAAAGCGCTGACTCCTCCCTTTTTGAAGAGAGGTTTGTGGTGTTCGAAATTGATAATCTGAAGGAGAACAAGACCCTTTTTCCAATCGTTACGCTGGTCATTATGGATCTATTCCTACAGAAAATGAGACACCGGACATTCCAGCGTAAAGCCTTGGTGATCGAAGAAGCATGGAAGGCCATTGCAAGCGCCTTAATGGCTGGTTACATAGTTTACCTGTATAAAACGGTAAGAAAATTTTATGGTGAAATCGTGGTCGTTACGCAAGAACTAGGCGATATTTTGGGCAATCCAATAGTCAAGGACAGCATTCTGGCAAATTCGGATACGATATGTTTACTCGACCAGTCTAAATTCCAGTCCAATTATGATGAAATAGCAAAACTGCTGTCCATTACCGATGTAGAAAGACGCAAGATCTTTACCATAAATAAATTACAGAATAAAGAAGACAGGTCACGTTTTAAAGAAGTCTACATCCGAAGGGGGACGGTCGGCGAAGTATATGGCGTGGAGGTATCCTTATTTCAGTATCTCGCATTTACCACCGAAAAACCCGAAAAAAGTGCCGTAAAAATCTATGCGGACCATTTTGGAAATTACAAAGATGGCCTTACCGCATTCGTCAAAGATCTGGAATATTCTGGCAAAGCCCTGAACGATTTTGTTGGGGAAGTTAACAGAAAGGGAATTCAAACTTTAAATCTTATGGCCAATGAATAGACTAATTATGATTTTGCTGATCTTATTGCCAAGCTTGTCTGTAAAAGCACAGATCTATACCGATCCGGCAGTTGCAGCGGCAACGGGAGCACATGCCTCGGTGATGAATAGGCAATTGGATCATGTCAACGATAACCTGACACTGATCCAGCGGGGCCAGCTTGCTGTTACCGGGCAGTTGCAGATCGTCAATGATCTACAGGATAAAATTTATAAAGGACTCTCCGAGGTCTCTTCTGTGGTCAGGTCACTGCTGAGCATAAGAGAGATTGCTGGAATTACCGTCGATATTATTGAGGATGTCGAAAAAGCAATGGTACTTGCAAAGGGGAATCCTGTGCTTTTACTTTTTGCAGAAGCCGGTGCAAGGGAATTTAAGAACAGGTCGACAAACCTTGCAACGGAGGTAGGGGCCTTTGTACTCAAAGATGGGAAAGAGAATCTGATGGATTCCGGTGAACGGGCAAAATTACTCAACCGGATACAGACGGAATTGACCATTCTCAGAGGCGTTGCGTATGGAATGCACCGTAATATGTATTGGGCAAAACAGCGTGGAATCCTCAATTCCTTAAATCCCTATGCGAGATTTATCAATATAGATAAACAGATCGCGGATGATGTTATCAGAAATTCTAGACTCGTAAAGAAGTAATGCAATGAAATGGAGAATTATCTTTTGTTTCTGTATTCTTTGCTTATCCAAAACTGCAAGTTGCCAGCTGAATGTGCAGCTGTTGCACCAGCTGGTAGGTCACAGCAAGGATGAGTATGAACGGCAGAAAGAGGCCCGTGGCCGCCAGGGAGTGGCTACTGCAAATGAGCAGGTAAATACTTCGGGTACCACGAAGCTCAAAAAGCGGTACCGGGAGATCCAGAACAGGTTCAGTATCCTGCATACGGCATTACAGGGACTGAGTATGGGAATCGAATCCAGACCGATCATTGAACGGATTATTGCCCATCAGGACAGAATAATAAGTATCGCATCCGACCATCCTGAATTTATTCCACTGGCCTTAAATAGCGAAAAGGAAATCGTAGATAGGTCAGTTCAATTGGGAAGATATATTGCCGGCCTGTTTTTGACAATCGGGGATCTCAACCAGATGAAAGCCAGTGATCGCCGTTTGCTTTATGCGCATATACTGACTGAACTCCGACAGATAGAAGGAGCATCCAGGGCACTGGCAGCTACCCTTTATTACTCAACAAGGAAGAAAATACTGGATGGTCTGAATCCCTTTAGCGAGTATATAAACTCCGACAGAAGAATTGTAGAAAATATATTAAGACAATTAGAAAAGAAACCATGAAGTATTATCTCATAACACTGATTATTTTCTGTTTTGATTTTTTGTATGGGCAAAGTTATGTGACAATAATTTCAGATACCAAACATCTGGCAATCGTAAATGAAAACGGTGCGGTCAGGCTGGCCTCCGAATCGGCGCATAACAGTATGCTAAAGCAGATCAATCAAAATGTTGAAGACATCAATCTCAACCTGTCTTCCCTGGTAATCGTTCAGCAGGTGATCCATAGGTCCCTAACGGAGGTAAACAATGCTTTGAAGTCCGGTAGATCCGTGTTACAGGTTTCTTCCCTGATCGCTGAAATTGTTAAACAGTCCAATAGCCTTATCGAGATTTCAAAAGAAGAACCCTGGCTGCTTTTAGTGGCGGAAGGAACAGCTAGGCAGCTAAAAGAAAGGGGGATAAATCTTGCTATGGAAGTTTCTGATTTTGTTCTCAGGGAAGGCAAAAATGTCTTAATGGATTATGAAAAGCGGGATTTTCTTTTGCGGAAGATCATCATCGAACTAAAGGTGATGCGCGCGCTTCTTTTCAGTTTGGAACGTTCGGTTTATTGGACAAAAATAAATGGATTATTAAAAACGGTGAATCCTTTTAAAAATTTCGTCAATAAGGACATCCAAAAAGCAAACGAGATATTAAGGAACTATGGCGCTGTAAAACATTGAATTATGTGGAGAATATTAGCTATTGTTATTTTTCTGCTTGGATCTAAACCTGTCATTGGCCAGCGGATCAAGCGTCAGACCGATAAACATATTGTCAATCAGCAAGAGCGTATGGTTCATAAACAGTGGGACCGAAAGAAATTTACCCCGACTTCTGGCTTTCTTGGACTGAATTATCAGTATTGGCTCACTTGGGGCCTTCACCCCAATTATCCCAAGCTGGACAGGCGTCCCCTTTCAGGCTCCGGGCCCCAGACCATGCGGATGGGGCTGGTGATGGCTATACAGCAGACCAATGATTCCTATAAAAAGCAGTCCGATACCATCCGAAATACAGCTATAAAGGAACTCACCAACTATTCAGGGGCTGTGAGTGCTGCAGATCCACTTTGGATGCTATACTATAAACATGAGTTCGCTCCACTTGAAAAAGATGAATCCCTAATCCTTCAGGGGCTCAGTTCAGAGGTAAAAGAATATCTGATAAATAAAGGTACTTATGAATGGTATACCAGTGAAAGATCGGGGCTCATAGAACGTCTGGAAATCCTTAAAACAGCAGATCTTGAAAGGGGCAGCAGGATCATGGGCTATCATCGCCTATTGTCGGAATATAGGGTTCTTGAATCGGGGTGGGAATCCAAGAAAAGCAATGCCCTGAAATTACTGTCCCTTTCAAGTGACCTGTCTTCCATTAAGGAGATAGATCCGGTCAGGCCGTTCCTACATACTGGAAAATCTGATATTGAAATTGCGGACAAAATCCTAAATAAGAGCAGATGATAAATTAATTTTATATGACATACACATTTTTTTTACAGGCATCTCCAGTGGGGGTGCCTGATTCATTTAAGGATACTTTCACTTTCCTGCAGGGAAATGGAGTATACGAGGAAGGGGTAATGCACTTCCTGAAAGGGATGAAAGATACGATATGGACCCATTACGATACTTTTATTACGGACGCACAGGCGCTAGCGGCAATTTTTATGCTCATATTTTTTGCCATAAAAAGCTATGAAATGATGTCTGGTGATAAAAAAATGGAGATTATGCCCCTGCTCAGACCATTTGGACTGGTCATGGTCATTATCTGGTGGGGAGCTTTCACAAGGGTGATCGCTTATCCTACGGATATTGTAGCTGCCAAAACGGAAAGCCTCTTTGATAGCGGACAGACCGAAGTCAATAGCCTTCGGCTCCAACGTGCAAAACTCATGTATGATATAGCCAATTCCCTGACCCAGATCCAGGCGGAAACCGAAGTCGCAAAAAACGAGGCGGATACATGGTACGGAAAGGCGTGGGATGCGGTCACCTCAACCGTGAAAGATGGGTTTACTTCCGTCTGGAACAATGTTGTGGAGCTAAGAAACAGGATGCAGATCAATTTGCAGCTATGGATGACCTATACACTGGAAACCTTGGCAGTCTGGGTACTTCGGATCTGTGTTTATATCATATTCATGATCCAGATACTCTATTCGACCATTCTGATCATTTTAGGCCCATTCTCCGTTGCAGTAAGTATTCTTCCCGCTTTCAGGGATTCCTTCGGAACCTGGATAGCCCGATTTGTTTCCGTAAACCTTTATTCTGGGATTGCCTATCTGGTGATGCATATCGCCAGTCTTTTTCAGCAGTATGCTCTGGAAGCCGAAATCACCCGTTATCAGGAATTATTATCGACATCTGGCGATAGGCTCGAAAAACTTGGCTGGCTTGCCGGAAATGGAATAATGTCATTTGGGATCGTCATAGTAACCTTCCTGATCGGCGGGCTGACAATGCTCACGGTGCCAAGTATCAGTACATGGATCGTCTCCACTTCTGGAATCACTTCAGCCGCGGGTACTATGGGCCGTGGGGCATCCGGTATGGCAAGAACAGCTAGGAGGGTGATCGCAAAATTCTAAACTTAAATAAAGAACATGATTATCAAAAATATAGAATCAAAGATTCGTCTGGCAACCCTTATTGCCGTCGGGAGTTTAATAACGGCCTTTCTGCTGGTGTCCATAGTTTCTTTCTTTGCCTTTAAACAGGTGGAAAGTGCAAGAAAGTCAGTATATGTACTGGATATAAATAATGTGCCATTGGCCGCGCAGCAGACCAGTGTTGAAATGAACCGTTCAGCCGAGTACCGAACGCATATAAATTTATTCCATAGTCTTTTTTTTACCCTGACACCGGACGAAAAGTTTATAGAATACCAGATGAAGCGGGCGATGTATCTGATTGATGAATCAGGTGCTTTACAATACAATAATCTCCGGGAAAAGGGATTTTTTAATTCCATCTTGTCTTCCAGTGCGGTGCTTACGGTCCAAACGGATTCGATACACCTTGAAGGGAATTATTTTCGCTTTTATGGTAAACAGACCATAGACCGACGGAGCTCCACTGTAGTTCGTAGCCTCATTACAGAAGGATATTTAAGGGATCTTAAAATAAGGACAGAAAACAACGCTCATGCTGTTCTGATAACAAGATGGAAAACATTGGAAAATAAAGACCTCAGTTATGTTCAAAAAAACAACCTCTAATAAATCCGAAAGCAGTGTCTGGAAAGAGATCGGCAATGAATTTTCCAGGTATACAGTCCATTTTAGAAAGTGTGTAAGGTCAAAATTGAGTACATATCCCAAACAGGTTTTCATGTTCATGGTGTTATGTATCCTGATTTCAATCTGCTGTTTTTTTATGCTGCCAAGGCAAAAGGAAGTAAAAATGGTGAAAAATCCGAAACTATCGGCGCCTATTGCGGATGGAATGGGAAATATATTTGGTTCAATCTCCGATCTAAAAGAAGTACTTGAACTCCAGGCTGTCCTAGAAGGGCTTTCAAAAAAAGATAACCTGGATAAACAGGATAGTATGATCCTTATCCAGATAAAGGATAGGCTTTTGTCGCTGGAAAACCATAATGCGAAGGATTCGATATCCAAAGATTGATCCAGCATTTTTTTCCTAAACACGCTTAGTATTTCTCAATTCTAAATCAAATTATTTTATGAAATTAGACCTAAAAAGGCCCAAATATATCATACCGATTATCGCCCTGCCTTTTATCTGTATTTTCTTTTACGTTTACCAATCCGCATTTTCAAAAGAGAGTGCTGTAAAAGAAAATGGGCCCCAGCTAAAAGAACATATTTCGGAAGTCTCCCCAGAGGTGAAAAATAAAGCTTTAACCGATAAGCTTAATGCTTACCGGGAAATGTACCGTCGAGGGGACGGTTATACCGCGGTGAATCAATTACAGGAAGACAAAGTAGATGGATTCCGTTTTGATGAAATGTACAATGATAAGGAAAAACGCAAGTTAGATTCCATAAGGGATAAGCTTAAACAGGAATCACTAATTTCAGTTAATGCACCAAAGGCTGTGCATGGAAATGAAGACCTGGACCGTGTACTGGGTTCCCTTGTCCCTAAATCCAATCCAGAATCCAGAAAAGAACCAAAAAGGAAAGAAGAAGATCCGATGCTCCTGTTCCGCCGGCAGATGGAATTTGCCGATAGTCTGGCAAAGGCCAATGACCCGGAAGAAAGAGCGGCAAGAGAGGAGAGGCAGCGGATCGAAATAGCGAAAAAAGCAGATGCGGAAATGCCATTGCTTAAAGTCAGAAAGGCCGACGATGCCGAATCCGTTTTCAATACGGTAAGAGACAATCCGAACGATTCTTTTATTCAGGCCATAATTGACGAAAATATGACCGGATATGTGGATTCCAGGTTGCGGATCAGGCTCATGGACGATTTATTGGTGGGAAGCAATCTGATTCAAAAAGGCACCTATTTATACGCAAAAATTAGTGGATTTACCGGCCAGCGTGTCCTTTTGAGCATTAGCTCAATTATGCAGGGAGGTAAGATCCTACCCGTAAAACTTGATCTGTATGATAATGATGGTCTTCAGGGCCTTTATGTGCCCGCATCTGCTTTCAGGGAATTCAGCAAAGAGCTTGGCGCAAATTCTTCTCAGGGAATTTCAATACAGGGGGGAGAAAACCAGAACCAGATCATTATGGGCGTGATCCAGAGGATGTTTCAGTCGACTACTACAGCAGTTTCCAGGTATATCAGAAAAAACAGGGCGAAAATCAAATATAATACGCTGGTCTATTTGATAGACCCACAAGCACTTCGTGAAAATCAAAAACAATACAAATAATCATTCATCATTTTCAATTATGAGAAATCTATTTCTGTTTTTATCGGCGATATTTCTGCTCGCCGCAACCCCGACGATGGCACAGTCAGGTGGAGACCATTTACTTAGCGACCTTAAATCTATCAGGATTTCCAAGGGAAATACAGTTCACATCCTTTCACCGGAACCGATCAAATATGTGGATATCTCTTCCAAAAGTGTAGTGGCAGATTTGCCTATAGATAATTTGCTCCGGCTTAAAATTGTTCCAGACAGCATGCATCTAGATGATTCGGGGACAGAACTCGGCAGCATTACAGTGGTCGGAGAAAATTTCATGACACAGTTCCGGGCCTTGAAATCTGGTCTGGACATTGAAGCACAGTCGCCGGTTCTTTATGAAATCAATCCTTTATCTACGGTCCCGCTGGAGCCTTCGGAAAACAACCTGAGCAGGAGCCAGATGAGGTCCTTATCCTATACTCTTTTAACCCAATCCGGTAACCGCCCAAAGAGGAAGGAAGAGAAGTTTGGAATAGGGATCTATCTGAACGGTATCAGAACGATCGGTGATTTCATTTTTCTGGATCTTTCATTTGTCAATAAAACGAACCTTTCATTTAGGCCAGATCAGTTACGTTTTTTTGTGGAAGATAAAAGAATCACCAAGGCAACAAATGTCCAGTCGGTTGAGATAGAACCCATCTGGCAATTTCAGCCATTCGACCTCCTAAAGAAAAAGAACCGGAATATATATGTACTAAAAAAAGTAACATTTCCGGGCAGTAAAATATTGCGGGTAAGTCTCACTGAAAAACAGTTGTCGGGCAGGGCAATTGACCTGAAAATCAAATACCAGGATATCCTGAATGCCGATTCTCTATAATCAATAAAGAAATGGAAGAAACAAAAGAGCAACAGGGCCTTTATAGATTCTTCCAGTTCGCCATTTATCTTTCCATTTTTCTGGAGTTTTATCTCTTTCTTTATGTTGAGAAATCCCTTGAGTATGGGATTCTAAACAAAACAAATTTACTTTTTGCAACCAAGCTGGCAAGGATGCCTTTTTATTCGGGACTGCTGGCCAGTAAGCTATTTACTGTTTTTTTGGTCATACTGGTTTCTATCGGTACCTTGAGTAAAAAGAAGAAAGATCTAAATCCCAAGAACCATATTGTTTATCCCCTCACGCTTGGATTCTTAATAATTGTGCTCGCGGTATGGCTGCACGGTCAAAAAGGGAAACCGGTTCTATACGGGCTGAATTATTATGATCTTGGTTATGTATTCAGCTCTTTTCTGGGGATTGTCCTGATCCATGTTGCATTAGACAACATTTCAAAGATTATCAGCTCTAGATTAGGGAAAGATAAATGGAATATCGAGGAAGAATCCTTTATGCAGCCCACCCAGGCGAAAATCACGCCATATTCTGTCAATATCCCTATGTTGTTTTATTATAAGGGAAAGGTAAATCAAGGCTATATTCCACTGGAAAACTTATTTAGGGGCTGTTTGGTCTGCGGAGTTCCAGGAAGCGGTAAAAGCTTTGGGGTCATTATGCCAATTCTGCGTCAAATGATCGCAAATTCATTTACCATGTGTATTTATGATCTAAAGTATCCTGATCTTGGAAAGATTGCCTACTATCATTACCTGCTGGCGAAACAGGAAGGAAAAATGCTGGATTATGAATTCCATGTCATTAACCTGAATGACCCATCCAGAAGCCGCCGGGCAAATCCATTTAAACCGGAATATTTGCAGACTCTCGCAGATGCAAATGAAACTGCCGAAGCATTGGTAGAGGCTCTAAAAAAGGGTGATAAGAGTGGAGGTAGCGACCAGTTTTTTACCCAATCTGCCGTGAATTTCTTAACGGCCTGTATCTACTTCTTTAGCAAGTATGAAAATGGAAGTTATTCCACTTTGCCACATGTTCTGGCATTTCTAAACCTATCCTATGAAGATATTTTTGACTCGCTTTTTAGCAATGAAGAGCTTAATTCACTTCTTTCTCCATTTCAGACAGCTTATAAAGCTCGTGCTTTTGAACAGTTGGAGGGACAGGTAGGAACATTAAAAATCTTTATCAGCAGGCTGGCGACAAAAGAAACTTTCTGGGTTTTTGGCGGAGATGACTTTGAACTACAGGTCAGTAATCCCAAACATCCCGGAATACTGATCTTGGCTAATGATCCCGCTACCCAGAGCATCAATTCCGCATGTTTATCCGTTGTCGTGAACCGTGTTACAAAACTGGTAAATTCCAAAGGAAACCTTCCTGTTGGAATAGTCGTTGATGAGGCTCCGAGTTTATATTTATACCGTATAGAACAGGTTCTTAGTCAGGCTCGAAGTAATCTTGTGGCGACTGTCTTGGGTATCCAGAGCTTACAACAATTTCAGCAGCAGTATGGCAAAGAAACTTCCGCAACGATTACTTCGGTAGTGGGAAATGTTCTATCAGGAAGCGTACAGAACAAAGATACGCTTGAGTGGTTGGAAAGGATCTTTGGAAAAGTAAAACAGCAGAGCGAAAGCCTTAGTATCGACAGGAATAAAACTTCTATATCCCTGTCAGAAAAACTCGAACCTCTTATCCCTGCCGGTAAAATCGCGGCACTGCCTGCAGGTCAGATGGTAGGACTTGTCGCTTCTGATGCCGTAGAGAAATTTACCGGAAAATTCAGGACCTCAGCCGTTAACTGTCGGATAAATATTGATGTTGGAGCGATAAAACAGGAAGAGCAGCATTATAGAGAATTACCCATATTCTATGATTTTGGTGAGAAAAAAGAACAGATACTTCTGGCAAATTTCAAAAAGATCAAAGAGGAAGTTAATTCAGTTGTTGAAGCAGTTACCGGATTTCGGTATACCGAGCCTACCGAAAAAGAATCCTTAGCGGATAAGTACAAAAATTCATCGGAATAATTTTCAGAACACTGATTTAATTACATTATGTATAATATTCGTTGCCCCGTTTATCCTGTTTATTGTAGTCCAATAATCTGGGTATTTCTATTGCTTTTTATTTCCTTAAATACCGTTGGGCAATCCCTAGATTTTAGTCTCCCTCTTGAAAAAATGCGGGTAACGTCGCCTTACGGTTTTAGGGTACATCCGATAAAATTAAAACCTATTCATCATAACGGTGTAGATCTTGCCGCCAGGGATTCACCCATCTATAATATAATTTCAGGAAATGTGGTGAATGCCGCGGAAAGTCCTACGCTGGGTAAATTTCTGGTAATAGAATCAGGTGATGATATCCAGGTTATATACGGACATCTATCTCGACTATTTGTCCAAAAAGGCGAATGTTTACCGCCCGGTCATCTACTTGGAGTAAGCGGTAGAACAGGTCTGGCGACCGGAGAGCATCTCCATCTCTCAGTCAAAATCCGGGGTCAATTTATTGACCCCATTCTTTTTCTTAAAAAACTCAATGAGTTCAGCTTAAATCCTTTAAACTAGCAAAAAAATGAATAAATCTTTTGAAAGCCTTAATGAGAAACTTAGAATTCTGAAAGAAGGCGAAGAAATTGGGCTAACGCCCGAAGAGGCAGTCATATACGGTATATCTTATGGTGACGAATTTCCTTTTGAAGAGGAAAATAACGAGGAAGGGGAGGAGGATGAACAATAAGGTAAAATCGCTACACGAGCAGGTTGCCGCAGCCCTCATCGAAAAATTGGAAAAAGGAACAGCCCCCTGGCAGAAACCTTGGAATTCCGTCTCAACCGATTTCAGTCTGCCTTATAACGCAATTACCGGAAATAGATATAAAGGAATCAATATCTTTTCACTGCTGAATTCAGGCAGGGAAGACCCCCGATGGCTGACTTTCAAACAAGCGGATTCCAAAGGCTGGCAAATAAACAAGGGTGAAAAGGGTACGCTGGTTCAATTTGTCAAAACCCATGATCTTATCCCAAAATTAGATGAAAACGGGAAAAAAGTCGTTGATGAAAATGGCAAAAGCATAAAAGTACGGACGCCTTTGGAACGTGCCATTGTTACAGCGGCTTGGGTCTTTAACGCTGAACAGGTCAGTGGAATTCCAAAATTAGAATTAAAGCCCCAATTGAAATCTGATTGGGACCCAATAGTCCGTGCGGAAGATCTGGTTCTCCTTTCCGGTGCGGTGGTCAATCACAGAAAAGGAGATGAGGCGTATTATAGCCTCCGTTCTGACAGTATAACGATGCCCTTAAAAGAACAGTTTACCACTCCTGATCGCTATTATGCTACCCTTCTTCATGAGCTTGGGCATTGGACTGGACATCAGGACAGGCTCAACAGGTCCCTGTTTAACAGGTTTGGAAGTGAAGGCTATGCACGGGAAGAATTAAGGGCGGAGATTGCCTCTATGCTGATCGGTGATGAGTTTAAGATAGGTCATGATCCAGGCCAGCATGCTGCTTATGTAAAAGGGTGGATCGAAATGTTAAAAAATAATCCTTATGAAATCCATGCTGCTGCAACGGATGCGGAAAAGATATTTTCTTATCTGCTGGATTTTGAGCGTAAACGTGAACTTAACCAGCAAACCACTAATAAAAGCCAGCAAAAAAATGAATCCAAACTGTTTATTGGCGATATCATTCCGTACAAGGATTCGGTTTATAAAGTAACCAGTCAACTGAAAAGGGGAAGGCTTCAGATGGAAGTAGAGGACACGGGGAAGAAATTTGTACTCTCAAAAAATGACAGGCTCTACCAATCGTTGCTAGATGTCAAAAACGGCAATGATATAAAAACTCCTGCAATTTCTAAAAATAACGAAGAAGTCCAAAAAGCTTCTTATGGTTTAAAACGTTAATCCAATAATTAGATAGTAACATGAATCAATTTAAAGACAACGAACTTCCCCTTGGTGAACTTGAAAAACTGGGACTATATATTCAAGGGCGAATACTTCTCTCCAGGGACAATATCAATGCACTATTGACTGGCAGAAGAACTGAAATGACAAATTTTAAGGACCTTAAATTTGATGGGTTATCTATTCCCGAACTCGATGCAAAACTATCTTTAAAGAAAAATGATGACGGAAGTGTGAGCCTGAATGTGCATCCAATATACAAAGTAGCAAAAGCACATGAGTTATTGGATGAAAACGAAAGTCAGAAACTTCAAAATGGTGAGATTGACAATATTGCCAAGGAGCAAGAAGTACAAAAGGGTAAGGTCAGAAAGATAATCATCGAATACGATGAACAGACCAAAGAATTTATTTCCTATGATCCTGAAAAGGTAAATGTTCCATTAATGGTAAATTCAGAGACGCTCACCGAAGAGCAAAAGAAAAAATTTAAAAATGGACAGATTGTGGAATTATCCGATGGCACTAGGTTTCAACATACTGCGCTTAACCCTCAGGGATTGAAATCTGACAATAAAAGACTCGCCCTTTCGATCCTGTTTGATGCAGGTATCTCTTACCTGGTATATAGGGGGATTCAGGCCCTGAAAAACCGTGCTGCCAAATTTCAATCCGAAGGTTATACAAATGGGTATAATCAGGCCATTGCTGATATGAAACAAAAAGGAAATGTAGTGGATTCTAATGTTACCATTCAGCAATTAATAAATAAGCATATCCCAAATCAAGAATCTAGGGGATATGGACGCTCATCGTCCCGCTAATGAATGCGGATAATTTGGATCAGGAAGTGATCCGATTCTTTGAACCATTTTTTGAAAGATCTCCTACCGGTTTTGAGTTTAATTATAGATGTTTATCAAATCAGCCAGAGGAAGTTTGGAAGAACAACGGATATGTAAACGAGGTTGCCAGTGGTATCTGGAAAGCCCATCATCAAATTCCGATTTCTGTAATTCATTTGTTTATCGCTTCTACTTGTACAGATATCTTGTGTTTTGCACACTTTTTTCCACAGTATGTTAATAATGCAAAATCTATTGCTTTTGCTTCGGTAGGCTATCTTCCAAGCAGAGAAAATTTTAGGGAACTCATTTGTGAGTTCCCTAATGCGAAAATCCATCTTATATCTGAAAATAGTTTGATTGGGAAAATCTTTGACTGCAAGATTGCTCTTTGGAACCGGAATGTTGACTCAAAATTTCGGATCAATAATGAGCTGATAGAAATTGAATTTGGCTCGCAAAGTCTTGTTTTACCGATTGAGAAGTTTTCCCTAAACTACTTTGAAGTGATCTCTGGTAAACGTTTCGCTCTTCGAACTCATAAACCAGTTAAGGGATTCCTGAATTTCCACAAATTATTTACCGCCTTATAGTATTTAGTTCCTAAAAAGGTTAATTATTAACCGCCTTCCAACTTATGGATTTATTCACCTTTTAAATAATATTTTATGAATATTGAACTTAAAAATGTTAAACATTTTCCTTCTTTAAGTCAGGAGACGGAGGCATTTACAGCCTCTCTATATATTAATGGCAAACATGCTGGATATGCTGAAAATACAGGGCATGGTGGCGAGACGAATTATTATGATAAAGATGCAAAAGGAAAAGAGCTTATAAAACAAGCCGAAGAGTATGTGAAATCTTTTAAAAAACCGGATGATCGTTTTATCAATATGGCTTTGGAGGAAAAAATTAATGATCTACTTTACGATCATTTACAGAAAAAGGACCTCGAAAAATTCAATAAGAAACTTGCTAAAATAACCGACAACGGAATTGCCTATGGTATTCCAAATGATTCGTATTCTTATTTTACTTTCAATCACTCGATGGAAAAATTCCTAAATAATATTAAAGGGATCGAACATATCAAGAATTTGATAAGGGATAAAATTATTCCAAAGCTAGGGTCCGATAAAATTATTTTAAATACAAATATTCCTGAAACACTCCTTTTGGAATCTGGTCTCAAAAAAGGCCAGTATGCCCAACCTAAAAGCAATATTGTAACTCAAGCCAATTTGGATTCACAGAATGAGCAAATTAAAAGAAGGAGGTAGTATGTTAAAATAGGGAGAACCCTAACCTGTTTTCTAATCAGAAAATCCGCTTTTTTATTCTGTAGTCCCACCTATGTTCGAATTAGGTGTAGAATTTGATACCATTCAGAAATTCAATGATCAATTAATTTATAACATTTTGATCGTCTGGATATTGTGCTGAGAGATTAGGAAATCGTCTTAGAATCGAATTGCATCTATACCTGAAATATCCGATTAATTGTCTATTCTAAGCCATACGTTTCGGCCTGATAAGCTATTTTTCTCGAAGCTATAATCATTAGATGATAACCTTGCTCGGAAGAAGAAAATTATCTCAGTTCTAATATGGTTTTTATCAAAATTTTGGTAATCAAAGCGGTCTAGAACTTTAACTTTTATAGATTATAATTTCAATAAAATTTAAAACGTTTTACTTAATTTTAGATCAATTTAAACCGAAATATTAAGTAACTTAAAAAATTGCATCAATTCATAGTATGAATCTTAGACAAATTTTAAATAATTCTAAAATTGGATTGTTAGAAAAAATCAATTTTATAAAAACTCAAATAGATCCAGGTAGCTATAATAAGATATTTGAGAGTAATAGAATTTTAAGACATTCATTAAATAGGAATTTATTTCCCAAAAATCTTGAAAACATTAAAGTTAACGATCCATTGTATTTCACAAATGATTTTGTCTCTGAATTTCAGTGGGTTGCTAACAAGATATTATTAAATGTTTCGGATATTAATCAATTTGTTGTTTTAAAAGAAGAGTTTGAGATTTCAATTTTAAAAGGTGATTTTCCTACTGCTAAATCCCTTATTTCACAAATTGTTTCGAATTTTGGATTTAGTATATGGTCAATTGAATCAGAACTGCATATCTCCGAGGAAGAAATTGGTTCAAGTGAAAACTGGTTAAAATTGTCCAATTATTTAAATATTATAGGGAATAATTTTTATGAATTCTGTATAAATGCGAGTAGTAAAAAAATTGAAAACTCTGTATCTTTTGAAAGTTATGTCAATCAAATACAGAATGATATAAATACTATAAATGCAAATGAGCTAATAAAAGATTTTTTTGTATTCAGCAATTTCGTATTTGCTAATTATAATTATTATTATTCTGATTTACGAAGCGCTATTTATATCTGTAACTTATTTTCTATAATAGATCAATATAATAATATTATAAATGTTATTACTGTAAACCTTAACAATAAAAATTGTGAATATAGAGCCTTATTTAAATCATTTGTTTCCAAATTAATTAAAGCGGGGAATTCAGATATAAGAGTTATCAATATTTATAATCATCTGTGGGATGAAAAATATATTGAAAATAAGAATTGGACTCTAATAAATGAGATATTAGAAATCTATTACAAAGGAGATTTTAAATCATCCCTGAAACTTAGTAAAATATTTATAATAGAATATCCTTTGGAATTCGAGGTCTATGAGATTTATATAAAGTCAATAATAAATTTAAAACAAGAATTTGAGCCTTTAGGACTAAGATCTATTGATTTAGTGTTAATGGAATTATATCAATATTTATTATTTAAAAAAAACAATGAAAAATGTGGTAGAAAATTAATTAAATATGCCCTCAAGTATTCGAATGGCAATCTAGGAATGCAAATAATGGATTTTCTTTCTAATATAGATAACAACAAAAATCAATCAATTAGATATTCTTTTTATTCTAATTCTTATAAAGTTGCTTTAGAAGGATTTAACTCTGCTATAGGTGATTTATTCGGGAATAATAACTATTTTGAATATAAAAAAATTTTGTATGGGCTTAAGGATGTGGAATATTCGAAGTTTGTTTCAACAGATAATTTACTGAAACTTGTTGCAGAAGTTGCTTATTATTACTATAGCAATAATTATTCTAGTGTAATAAGTCTTGTAACAGAAAATTTTTCAGTTATAATCTCCAGTAATTACTACAAAGAGCGTTTTTTGTTTTTTTTATTCGATTCTTATATAAAAGATAACAAAATTGAAGAAGCTCTCGATCTATTTGGATATATGATGTTTGATGAAGACACCTTTTACATCAAGACAAATTTCCAAGAACTATTTGAGCTAGCAATAGAGAATGATGATAAATTTAAATTCATTAGTAGTATAAATACTTTGATTCTATCATCTTTGTATTATTTTGAATATAATTTATATGAATTTCTAGATGAGTTTTTATGCTCAAGAAATTATGATTTAGAAGATGTATTACATCTCGAAAATTTAGATCCAAGTATTAATGTATATTTATTAAATAAGATATGCACGATAGATACCATCAAGTATTACTTTAATCGAATTAATGATACCGAGGAATTTAGATTGAAAGTTTTGTTTCGTCTAATAACTATAGATAAAAAGAATAAGAAAATTTATAGTGATGAAATCGATGAGATAAATAAAAAGATTTCTGTAAGAAATGTGATTAAAGAAGTTAATAATGGAAGATTATTCGTAGATATAGATAGACTCAAAGAACAATTAGTTGAGAAATATAATGATGATTTTAACCGTCTTTTAAGAATAGCCACAGAAAAGAAAAGCAATAAGTTGGTAAGTTTCAATGCTTCAAAAGCCAGAAACTGGGAAACGTCATTGAAAGAGCAGGTGCAAGATGATTTTAATAATTATAATGATGCTGATTTTGTGGCTTTTAAAAATATATATTATGAAGTTCGCGAGCAATTTTTATTTAGCAAAGAATATGGATTAGACAGTAGTTTGAGTACAAAAATTCGACATGGCGCATTGGAAAACCAAATTAGAAGTGTATTTGAGAAATTAAATTTGGTAACAACAAAGCTATCTGGCGAGTATATTGACTCTGAATACTGGAATTCACAAAAAGTTGAACCAGATTGCTTGGAAACTATACAGATTCAAATAAAAGTTTTTAGCAAACAAATAGATGATCTCACTGGGAATTTAAAAAACCATGCGATACAAATTACTCATGAAAGATTGAATAATCCAATTGCTCTATTTAACTATTCTACAAATGATGAGATCCTTTACAATTTTTATAAACAACATATCGATTATTTAAAAAATACAGACGATATTGTTGAAATTTTATTAAATGATTTAGCATACTATACGAATTTGAAATTGTGTATTGGTATTTACGAGTATTTAGAAAATGAGGTCTATCAACTAATTAGTGATCTGGTCGAGAACTTTAGAAATAGCCTTCCTAAATCATTGCCTAGAAATATCATGCTTTATGAAAATTTAAATACGTCTTTGACAAATTTGCAATTGTGTCTTGAAGATGTTTCTGAGTGGTTTATATTAGAAACATCTTCAACCTCCAAATTATTAATGCTTGAAGATATAATAAATGCCAGTGTTGAAATTACAAAGCAATTAAATATAAGTATTACTGTTGATTATGAGGTGGATATGAAGTTTAAGAGCGTTTCTGGTTATAGTAGTTTGATCTATGTGTTTAATATTCTATTTACCAACGCAATTATTCACTCTCAATCCGATAATAAGATAAAGTTAACAGTTAAGAGTGAATTGATTGATGGTCAATATATTAAAATTGATGTTATTAATACTCACAATATTAAAGATCTTCAAAAAACAAAAGATAATTTGAAAATTATAAAGGATAATTGGAATGATTTAAAGAAAATTGAACGCTCTAATATTGAGGGGGAGAGTGGGTTCCATAAAATTAAACGAATAATGATATATGAAGCAAAATGCATAACAGAAAAGTTCGATTATGAAGTAAATAGTGAAAATATCACAATCTCACTTTTTTTAGTTTATAAAAAACCAGATAATCATGAAAATATTAATTATTGAAGATGATAGAATTAAGATCGATAAGTTAACATCCTTATTGTATAAATGCGATTTTGACTTAAGAGAGTCATTTCAATCAGGATTGGAAGCATTAAGATCGAACAACTATGATGTGTTAATTTTAGATATGACCATCCCGCTTTGGGAGAAAGAGAATAATGATATTAATCAAAATTATGAACAATTTGGTGGAGAGAAGATATTACGCGAAATGAAGAGAAAAGCTATTATTGTTCCAGTAATCTTGTTTACTATGTTTGACAAATTTCCTATAGGTAATGATGTATTGACTTTCGAACAGATTTCTGCAAAATATAAACAGAATTTTGATTTTTATGTTGACGGGGTATATTATGATTCAAGAAACGATGATTGGAAGAGTAATTTGTTAACTCTAATAGAAAGTATAAAATAAATGAATCCTAATATTTCGATTTTGATCGTAGATGATGATATGAATAAAATTCAAAATATTATCACTACAATAAAAGCCCAGATTAAAGATGTGCCATTAAGAATAAATCAAGCCATTAGCATATCGGAAGCCAAACAATATTTAAAAAAAGATAAATATCACTTATTAATTTCAGATCTACAGATGCCGTTACATGAAGGGGGAGAATTAATACCAAAAGCCGGGGAAATCTTAGTTAGGGAAATTTATAAAGTAAAAAATAGACTCAATGTACCCTTATATATTATTGGTTTAACCCAACATCGTCAATTTATCTCAAATTTTAATAATCTTTGGAAGGTACTTTTTTATAACATGTCTGAAGAAAGTTGGAAGATATATTTACGAGATCTAATTTTTCATATTTATTTAATTAAGTCAAATTTATCACAATTTATTATTGAAACAATTTTCGTTGAAGGTGTAAATGATTTTAAATTATTACAAAAAACAACCGAATTATATTATGAAGAGTTATTGACAATGTTTAAAATCGAATATATTGATTTTGGAGGCGGTACTTCTTGGGTAGAACGAAAAATTCAGATATGGAGTAAAACTCTTAACAGAAAAGAAGACGGATCTTATTTGAAAAGTATTGGCTTGTTTGATCATGATCTTCCCGGTCTTAAATCGATTGAAATTATAAATCAAAGTATAAGAGTTGATTCTGCAGAAAGAAATACCTTCACTATTTTATCAACATCAGCAAAATATTCTCCATTATTGAAATCAATCAAATCGAAGGGGATTAATTTCTATACTACTATGGAGGATTTAATCGGAATAGATATTTGGCAATCAGCGAAAGAAAATGGATGGTTAGAGTCAAGAAAAGAAACTGACTTTATTAACAATGTTAAAGTAGATGAGGAATTTTTATTATCCGAAGGATTTACAGAGGAAGAAATTTTACAAATCTTGTTTAAAGTAAAAAGTGACTTCAAAAATAATTTTACAAACTTAGCTTTGAAAAATAAAAATAGTCTTATTAACGTATCATTTCTTTTAAAAGACATTTTCGGGAAATTAAAGCTTTTTAAAAAATAAGTGTCATTTTAATAAATTGTTCATGATTTGAAAGTGTCCCAAACAATAAGCACAGAACCAGTTTGCATGAAATCTATAAATTTGTGGTCAAATGCCGAAAGGGACTGTCTCAGGTAAGTATGTAAATAAAAACTATGGAGTTCAGTTAGGTTCCTTAATAACTGGACTCGGTTTTCAGAGATGTTAATGTAATCTCCCAAATCTGGTGTGCTTTCGTCCGGAACCCGCGGTGTATTTTTGTCGGAATATTCAATTTATCAATCCATGTGATTATAACATGTTAAACAGACTTCGTTTTCAGATATTACGTTTCCTTTACAATTTTTGTTCGAGCAAATTTTCCGTTGTACTTTATATTCTCTTCTGCAAATTAAACACTCAATTTTATTTGATGTAGGCTTATTGGGCGAGAGAAAGGACCATTTTGGATTTATATCTATACTTAAATGTCTACTAAGCCAATATGAACATTCAGGACAAGAATATCGTCTACTATTAATATCGTAGGGTAAATATGATTTTAACACTCCTTTAGGAACAGACTCTTCAATAAAATCTAAAATTTGATAAAAGTAGGCGCTTTCTAAATCCATATCCCAAAAGCCAAACGTAGGATCAGAAGTAGACATATCCTTAAATAATTCTATCCATTTGATAGGATTATAAAAATAAGATATAATATTTAAGATTTTTCCAATAATATATTTGTATTCTAAGTTATCTATTCCCGTGCTATGAACAAGTTTGTTACGCATGATCCTCAATTCTTTGTATTTGGATATTACGGTTTGATTTGT